>JBDKSB010000013.1 GCA_039683095.1 Acidobacteriota bacterium
ACCCACCAGTAGGAGGCCGCGGCCCAGTTGGCCGGCTGCCACCAATGCGGCGAGAAGCGGATCTCCTGCCATTCGGAGGACGGGATCTCCTCGAAGAACAGCGTGCCCGGCTGGAACCGCCTCGGGACCAGGGCCGCCGCTTCCTTCTCCCAGGCGCCGTCCGCCGGGGCCGGGCTGACGATCTTGAGCGACGCCGCCGCGGCCTTACCGGCGACGGCCTCGCGGAACTGCCGGATCATCACCTCGCCCAGCTCGCTCGTCCTTTCGATGTACGGCCCGAGCCTTTTCCGGGCTTCCTCCCTCCGGCCGGCCGGCGCCAGGCGCGCGATGCTGCCGAGGGCCGCGCCCTGCAGGCCCGCGTAATACCGGATGGCTTCCAGGCCGTCGGCCAGGACCCGGCCCAGGGCCGTGCCGTCCTTCGCGTCCTCGGCCCTGGCCCCCATCTCCCGGGCCTTGGCCATGATGACGTCCGCGCCGCGGGCCTGCGTCAGGCCGGCGATGAAGGGGACCTCGTCCATCCCGGCGTCGGCGACGAAATAGAGATAGGCCGCGGTGATGAGGCCGAGCTCGCGCAGTGTCCGGGGATCCACCTTTTCGATCGTGTCCATGGAGTTGTGGTGCAGATGGCCGCCCGCGCTCAGGTAAACCAGGTTGGTGGGCACCCCGATCATCGGCTCGCAGAAATAGGTGTCGGTCCCCATGCCGAAGGGCTCGGTGGACCAGCTGCGGCCCGGATCGTAGCGGGCGTAGTAGCGGCGCAGGATCTCCGGGAAGAGGGCGTCCGTGAAGGTCGGGCAGGAATTCGGGTTCATGTACAGGCTGACCGCCGTCGTCGCCAGGTCGAGGCTCTCCGCGCCCGTATCCAGGCAGACCGCCGCCACGGTCTTGTCCCGCAGGCGCGGGAGGTTCTTCTCGACGTAGGGCAGGGAGCCGTACATCTCGCCGCCCAGGAGAACCCGGACGGACCGTCTCGGCCGGGGCAGCGTCCCGGACCCGATCAGTTCGTTGAGCGTGCCGACGGCCTCCAGGATGGCCGAGACGCCGGTCGAATTGTCGTTCGCTCCCCATTCGTTGATGTGTCCGGTGACCAGGACCTCGTCCGCCTCGGGGCCAGATCCCCTGACCAGGCCGACGACGTAGGGCAGCTGGCCGTCCGTGTAGTAGCGGCTGTCGATCCTGGCCCGGACCCGGATCTTCTTCCCCTGCCTGAGGAGATCGCGAAGGTAGTCGCCCTTTTTCCGGGAAATGGAGAAGCCGAAACCGTTCCGGCTGTCGTAGCCCGTCATCCACCAGCCGCCGGGCATGTCCGACCAGCCGTTGAGCCACTGGTTGGCGTTGACGAATTCCGCGCTCTTCTCCTCGATGCAGTCCCCGACATAGCCGAGGATGCCGTAGCGGTCGAGCTGCTTCTTGATGGCTCGCGTGTAGGCCGAGGTCAGGACGATCTTCCCCCGGGCGTCCAGCCGGCCCAGCTCCGCCGGGTCGGCCGTCTCCATGAGAACGAGCTCCGTCTCGATCCCCTGGGGGGGCGTCGGGGCGCTCCAGGCGTTCAGGGACGTCGGATTGTCCCGGTAATTGCAGAGATAGCGGTATTCGTCGGGGACCGGCGGCTCGATGACCTCGAGGGTGGCCTGCGTCACGTCCCAGCCGATCGGGTTCGTCCAGGCGCAGGACTTGGTGACCCCGTCCGCCGGGGTCCCGAGGAGCTCGGCCTCGTCGAGTCCCCGCTCCGTCATGATCGTCCGGGCCGTCTCGGCCGCCTTCCGCCAGGCCGGCAGCGTGAACCACTTCTCGTGCACCCACAGCCGCATGACATAATCGCGGGCCCGGTTGCCGGAGACCTCGCCGCGCAGCGCCTGGAACAGCTTCGGGAGACCGGCGGGCTCGGCTGCCCCCAAGACGGCGGCCAGGGACAGGAGGAGCGCTGCGGAGGCGAAAAGATGTCTTCTCATGCTTTCCTTTCCGAAGGCCCGTCGTCCGGCGGCCGGCCGGTTCACATCGGACCGTTCGTCTTTTCCAGATGCTCGAGGGCCCTCCGGGCGGCGGCCTTTCTCGGCGTGTCCCCTTCCGTCGTCGTCTCCAGATAGAGCCGAAGGTACTTGACGGCGTCCTTCCCGTTCCCGACCCGTTCCAGGACCGCCGCGTAGTTCAGGTACGTTTCGGCGGAGGGGTTCAGGCTGACGGCCCTGGCCAGGCTTTCGAGGGCCCCGGCCATGTTCCCCTGGGAGGCCAGGATGATGCCGCTTTCCTGGTAAGCCGCATAATCGTTCGGATCCTCGTCCTTCAGCAGCCCGTAGATCTCGAGGGCTTCCGAAGCCCGGCCGGCGGCGGCCAGGGCCCGGGCGCAGTCCTTCCGAAGGGGACGGTTCTCCGGCTCGATGCCCAGGGCCTTCTCGAAATAGTCGATAGCTTCGCCGTATCGTCCCATCCGGCTCATTATCCAGCCCGACGAGAGGAGGGCGTCGAAATCGACCGGGTTCATGGCCAGGGCCGCCTGATCGGCCTCGTAAGCCTCCGGGAGCCGGCCCAGCTTGAAATAGACCATGCCCAGCTTCGAGCGAAGGAGGGGCGCCTCCGGGACGCGCTCGACGCCCTGGGCCAGGACGCCGGCCGCGGCCGCGAAATCGCCCATCCGGATATAGACGTCGGCCAGGCGGGAATAATTGTCCGGGGCCGAGGGATAGGACGCGATCAGGGCCCGGTAGCTTTCGGCCGCTTCCGGCAGCTCCTTGGCGAATTCGTGGATCTTCGCCTGGCAGATCCTGTTGAATTCCTCGATCTTGTCCTTGGGGTCCGGCAGGGCCTCGCGGGAAGCGCCGGCCGTCGATCCCCCGCCCAGATAGCCGAGGGAGTTCAACCGCTCCCTCTCCTCGCTGGTCAGGGCCTTGCCCGAATCCAGGGCCGAGGAATACGTCCTGACCATCGAGTCGAGCTTGGCCCGCATCTCCGAGGAGCGCCGGGCTTCCCGCCCGATCGCGTTAGTTTCCTCGCGGGGATCGCTCTTCAGGTCGTACAGCTCTTCCCGGGGAGCCCGGATATATTTCCAGCCCTGGTCGATGAGGCCGATGAGCTCGGACCAATGGTAATTCTCGCGGGGATAATAGGTCTCGATATAGGAATCCAGATCGTCCTTCCTGCGGCCGCGGATATGGTCCAGGAGGCTCAGCCCCTGGACCTGGCCGGCCGGGGGCAGGTCCAGGAGATCGAGAACGGTGGGCATGACGTCGATCAACCTCACCAGGGGCCGGACGACCTGCCCGCGCGGAAGCAGCTTTTCGCCGTAAAGGATTAGGGGGACCCTCAGCGTGACGTCGTAGATATAGATCCCGTGGTCCAATTCGCGCTTTTCGCCCAGGGCCTCGCCGTGGTCTCCGGCGACGACGATCAGGGTGTTCTCGAGCTGGCCCTGGTCCCTGAGCCGGTCGACGATCTTCCCGATCGATCCATCCATGTAGGCGATCTCTCCGTCGTAAGGATCGGCCGCGAACCTCTCCTTGAACGGGGACGGAGGATCGTAGGGAAGATGCGGGTCGTAGAAATGCACCCAGCAGAAGAATTTCTGCCGGCCGTTGGCGTCGAGCCACGCGGAAAAGGCCTCGAAGGTCTTTTCCGCCCGCCGTTCGGACCCGGCGTCGACGGGAAGAGCGCCGCTCCCCAGCTCGTCGTCGTAGACCTCGAATCCCTGGTTGAGGCCGAACCTGGAATTCACGGTGAAGGAGCTGACAAAAGCCGCCGTCCGGAACCCGTTGCCCTTCAGGACCTCGGCCAGGGTCGTCAGGTCCGGGTTGAGGCGGTAGGTGCCGTTGTTGTGGACCTGATGATAAACGGGATAGGTCCCGGTCATGATGGAGCTGTGGGAAGGCAGGGTCAGCGGGACCTGGCAATAGGCGTTGGAGAACCGGACCCCGTTCGAAGCCAGGAAATCCAGGCTCGGGGTTTTCGCGGCCGCGCATCCATAGCTCCCGAGCCGGTCGGGCCTGGTCGTGTCGAGCGTGATCAGCAGGACGTTCGAGGCGCGCCCCCCCCCGGCGCGGGTCCTGGGCTTGAAAGGGAAAAGGACGACCAGGGCGATCGCCAGGCCGAGCCCGGCGAGCGGCAGGACGAGCCGGCGGGCGCGTCTTTGACGAGGGGCCGCATCCCCTTTTCGAGGGGCCCGCCGATCCCTGTTAGTTCTTCCTTTGGCTCTATGCGTCATGTTCGATCGCCGCGATCAGGATATCAATATAGGAAAAGTAGGCCCTTAGTCAAAGCCGGCCGGGCCCGATCGACGCGGGCTGCGGACCGGCCGCGCGGGTCCTTCATTTCAGGCCGCTCCGCCATTTCACGAAACCGGGGTCCCGGGCCAGGGCCCGGGCGAGCAGGATGTGGCCGCCTTTCAGAAGATGGCACTGGTCGGCGAACTCCTCGCTCGGCAGGAGGTCTCCCGTCGAATCGAAGAAGGGATAGCCCAGCTCCCCGAGCTTCTCCTTGACCTCGGCCATCATGACGAAGAAGCGCTCGCGGCTGGCCGCCGTCAGGCAGTGGGTATTGAACGGCCCCAGCAGGACGAAAACGTCGTTGCCGCTCTTCCTGAGGCGGTCAAGCGCCTTCAGGTAGAACTCCCACTGGATGGACTCGGCGGCCGGCATGAACGGGTCATCCCTCAACTGGGCTCCCTTCCGGCTGGACCAGGCCGTTCCCAGCCCCTGCCTGTCCTTCATCATGGGCGCGGCCGCGAACGAGATCGCGCCGAGCGGCAGCCGGTAGGGATGGTCCATGAGCCAGGCCGCGAGGCTCTTGTTCTCGAAATTGTTGACCATCAGGTGGCGGACGAACGGGGGGATCTTCAGGTAGTTCTCCAGGAGATAGCCGAGCCGCTCGTCGAGGCTGCGGTAATAGGAGATCCGGGGATCGAGCTGGGGGACCAGGCGCGGATGATGGAATTCCCAGCGGTCGCTCCCCCGGCCCCGCAGGTCGCGCCGTGGGCTGGACATCCAGAGCGGATTGAACTCGAGGATAACCGGGGCGCCGCGCAGGGACCGGCCGTAGTGGCTGAACAGCCCGGTCATGGCCGCATTGGTCAGGCCGTCGATGCCCAGGTTCGCGACCTCTTCCCGTCCGAGTTCCACGTTGATGGCGTGTGAGATCGTCTCGGTGTTGGGCACTTCCTGCCCCCAGACGACCGAATCGCCGATGAGGAGGATCCTGTAGTTGTCGCGGGCGACCCGGCACCATTGGGCGTAGGCCCAGTAATCGCTCATCCGCTCCTCCCAGCAGGAGGACCGGTAATCGCTTTCGAGCGGGATCCTTTCCCAGCGGCCCCAGCCGAGGCAGGCGCCGAAGCTCACGGCCAGGAACAGGGCGATGGTCAGGATCCACTCCTTCCCGGTCAGGATGACGCTATTCGAGTTCGGTATCGTCGGTTTCATCCCGCCGTCCTTCGTTCCGCAGGTTGCTCATGGGCGCTTCAGAACCTGAAATAGTAGAACTTCTCGTAGCCGGGCGTGCTGAAAAAGACGAGGTAGAGCATCATGGCCAGCATGAGCCCGACGCGCACGGCCGGATGCTCCAGGATCCGCCGCCGCTTCGACTTGAACAGGGCCTGGTACCCCCAGACGAGCCCGATGAACATGATCCCGATCAGGGGGAACCGGGGATCGCCGGCCGTGAAGCTCAGGATCCCCTTCAGGATGGCCGTCGCGTCCCGGAACGTCGCCGCCCGGAAAAAGACCCAGGTCAGGCAGACCACGTGGAAGACGACGAACTGCTTGACCGGCTTCGGGATCCGGTGCTTGTAGAAGGAGGTCACCTCGAGCTCGCGGGTGAAGGCCCGGCCGACGCCGTGGATGGCCCCCCAGATGACGAACGTCCAGGCGGCCCCGTGCCAGAGCCCGGCCAGGACCATGGCGGCGATCATGGCCGCGTAGCTCCGGACGGTCGCCGCGATCGTCCGGCCGGCCAGCGGGAAATAGACATAATCCCGGATCCAGGAGGACAGGCTGATGTGCCAGCGCCGCCAGAAATCCCCCAGGCCGTCGGCCAGGTAGGGGTTGTTGAAATTGAGGCTGAGATCGAAGCCCATCATCTTGGCGGCGCCGCGGGCCAGGTCGGTGTAGCCGCTGAAATCGAAATAGATCTGCCAGGCGAAGGCGTAGGTCGCGACGAGCAGGGCCAGACCCGAGGCGCCCGCCGGACTGCCGTAGATCTTGTCGACATAGACGCCGAGGAAGTCCGCCAGGGCGACCTTCTTGAACAGGCCCACGACGAAGAGCGACAGGCCCTCGCTGATGTTGACCGCCCGGAGCCTCGCCGGCCGGAGGAGCTGGGGCAGCATCGTCCCGGCCCGTTCGATCGGGCCGGCCAGGAGGTAGGGGAAGAAGGAGGTGAAGGCCGCGTAGCGGACGATGTTCTTCTCGACCGGGACCTTGCCGCGATAGACGTCCACGACGTACCCGATGATCAGCATGGTGTAGAACGAGATGCCGACCGGGAAGAGCCGGCCGGGGGGCTTGAAGGAAACGTTGATCCGCAGGATCTCCAAGAGCCCGTTCAGGTTGTTCACGAGGAAGGCGCCGTACTTGGCGGCCCCGAGCATGACGACGCCGTTGGCGACGGCCAGCGCCAGCCACCATTTTTTTCTCGGGGAGGAGGCCATGGCCCGGGCGGCGCCGTAGCTGACCAGGGTGGCGTAGGCCAGGAGCGCCGGGTAGAGCGGGTTCAGCCAGCCGTAAAAAACATACGAGGCCGCGAGGACCCAGACGATCCGGAGCCCGGCCGGCTTCAGGGCGTAGTAGACCGCCAGGACGACGATGAAGAAGCCGGCGAAGGTCCAGGAGTTGAAAAGCATCGCCGATCACCTTTGCGGACGGCGCCTTCCGGCCGTTCAGAGTTTGAAGAAGATCTTGCGCCTGTAGAGCCACAGGCAGACGTACCACATCAGGCCGACGGCGACCGTCGGCTGGAGCAGCGGGGCCAGGGCTCCGGCGAAAGCGAACCGATGGCTGAAGACGGCCAGGGACTGGTCGACCCAGGCCCCCAGGGCCTGGCTGAGCGCGTAGAAAAAGATGCCGTTCATGCCGACCACCACCAGCGGGTAGGCCGCCTTTTTCCAGCCCTTAACGTCGAGCGTCCAGAACAGCGCCGCCAGGACGAGCACGACGATGCCGGAGGTCAGGAAGGTGTACGAGGCGGTCCAGGTCTTCTGCATGACCGGGTTGAACGGCGACAGGATCAGGCCGAGGGCCAGGCCGCCGGTCCCCGCGGCCGCCAGGATCTTCGTCTTGGCCTCCCGCGTCTTCGGCCCCAGCAGGAACGTCCCGGCCCAGGCCCCGATGAGCATCGATACGGCGCTGCCGATGAAATAGATCGTCACCCAGCTCCCGGCGCTCTCCAGGCCGAACACGGCGCGGTCGATCACGACGCCGACGTTGTCCGCGGGAGAGAACGGCCCGGCCGACCCCGGGAAGACCTGATAGAGGCCCCAGTTGAGGGCCATGAGCCCGGCCGACGTCAGGATCTGGCCGCGCAGCGGCAGCTCGAAGATGAGGACGCAGAGCAAGTAGCACGCGGCCAGCTGGGTGAGGGTCTCGTGGGAGCTGAAGACCGCCTTCGAGATCTGGATGCTCAGCAGGATCTGACCGACAAGGACGAGTTTGACCGCCCGCCAGAGCGAATGCCTCAGCATGGCGGACCGCGGCTCGCCGGTCCTGAGCCGGCGGGCCCGGGCGAAAGGCAGGGCCGCCCCGACGACGAACCAGAAGAACGGCTGGATCATGTCCCAGAAGGCCAGGCCCGTCCACTTGACATGATGGAGCTGCTGTCCAAGCCAGGCCCAGGCGGACTGCTGGCCGAGGGCGTCGCGTCCGATCAGCCCCCAGCTCAGCGCCAGCATGACGAAGCCGCGCATGACGTCGAGCGTGACGAAGCGCTCGGAAGCCTTGGACTTGGGAAGGGCGGGGTCCGCTGCCGTCTCCGGGATCTTTTCGGTCATGTTGATCCTGCGCTTGCCATATTGATTTGAGTTGGATTAATATCGTATATCGTATATCATAGCGGTAAGAATATAGTCAAGCGGTTCCTGAAGAATGACAAAACGATATCGACCTTCACTTTTAATCAAGGACGTCGCGGGCCGGATTGCGAGACCGGCGCGAGCCTCGTGTTCCTTGATATGCCGTTTGCGAAGGAGGATTGGAATGTCGAGATCCGCGATCGGGCTGGCCGTGATCCTAGCGGCGGCGGCAGCGCCGCTCCTGTGTTTTCCGGCCTCGACCGAAAGAGCTTATTCACCTGAAGAAATATCCCGCTGGACCCTGGTCGGCGCCGGAAGCGTCCAGGTGGACGGCGGAGAAAAGGCCGTTCGACTTTCCGAGGGCAAGGGATCCAAGGGGATAACGCTGGTTTCCCGGGAAAGCTGCGGCAGGGATCTCGTCCTCCGGTTTGCCGCCAAGCCCCTCCAGGCCAAGGGCGTCAACGTGGTGCTTCTCGCGGTCTCCGACAAGCAGGCCGGGGGTCTCCCCGCCCTCCCCGACAAGTCCGACGGGGCCATGGACCTCTGGACGACAGGGAGCATCTCGAACTACATGGCGGCTTTTCACACCGGGTTCCACCAGCCGAACGCATATATAAGGAGGAATCCCGGCAGTGTCCTCGTTTGCGAGGCCAAGGATGTCGCCACGGCGGAAACATGGTACGAGGTCGAGGTCGGCCGCAAGGGAGCCAAGCTCTGGCTGAAGATCGACGGGGCGCTGGTCTGCGAAGGAGAAGACCAGGCTCCGGACCCGCTCGGCGCGGGGGCCGTCGGCTTCAGGCTAAGAGGACCCGGCGACGGCACGTTCAGCTGCCTGATCAGGGACGTCAGGATCATCACCGATTCCGGCGACGCGTCACGGGATTTATGTTTGACAACAAAATAAGATATATGATATACAACCATCCTCTGGGGGATAAATAAGATGCTTCAAAATCATGATTTAGGCTATAGGTCATTGAAAAACCTAGTTTATGATTATCTCCGGAACCAGATCCGCAGCGGCGAACTGAAGCCCGGTGATCCGATCAACATGGACCGGACGGCTAAGAGCCTCGGCATCAGCAAGACGCCGCTCAGGGAAGCCCTGATCAAGCTCGAGACGGAAAACTTCGTCAAGATCATCCCCTGGAAAGGGGTGATCGTCAACACCGTCGAATTGAAGGATTTCGAGCAATGCTACCGGATCATCGGGGCCCTGGAGAGGTCGGCCATGCTGGCCGCGGGACCGCGGATGAAGGAATATGACATCCGCAGGCTGGAGATCCTCAACGCCGAGATGAGCGATTGCCTCTCCGCCAAGGATTTCGACGGCTATTACGCGAAGAACCTCGAGTTCCACGGCCTCTACCTGACCCTGGCCAAGAACGAGGCCCTCGTGGACGTGATCGAGATCATGAAGAAGAGGCTCTACGAATTCTCCCGCCCCGAGGAGTTCATCCCGGAATGGGAGGAGATCTCCCTGGAGGAGCATCGGAAGCTGGTGGAGTTCCTCGACCGCGGCCAGTTCCGGGAGGCGGCGGACTATCTCGAGAACACCATCTGGTCGTTCGCCGTCCAGAGACAGTACATCGTCCGCTACTACAAGTTCGAGCACGGGGCGGCGAAAAAGACCGAATGATCATGGGCACATCCGCTCCGGTCGTTTTCAAGGTCACGGACTATGTCGAGCGCGATCTGGCCTGGGAAGAGGAGGAATGCCGGAAGCTCGGTGTCCGCTTCTCCTGCTTTCAGCTGAAGGACGCACCTCCGGAGGAGATCGTTCGCCAGGTCGGGGACGCCGACATCGTCCTCGTCAACATGGCCGGCATCACCGCCAAGGTCGTCGCCGGCCTGGCCAGGACGCGTCTCCTCCTCCGGCACGGCATCGGCTATGACAACGTCGATGTCGCGGCCTGCAGCCGCCGGGGCATCGTCTTCGCCAACGAGGCCACCGCGTCGAGCGAGGACGTGGCCGAACACGCCGTCATGCTGATGTTCGAGGCCTACAAGAAGAAACGGCTGCAGGACGTCATCCTCAGGGATTGGATCAGGACGGGCCGCTGGAGCTCCAAAAGGATCCACCCGATCTACCGTCTCCTGGGCAAGACCCTCGGCATCGTCGGCTGCGGCAACATCGGATCGAGGGTCCTGGGGAAGGTCCGGGGGCTGGGCATGGATGTCCTCGTCTGCGACCCCTATCTCTCCCCCGGGAAATTCGCGGAGCTGGGCGTCAGGAACACGCCCCTCGATGAGATCCTCCGGAGGTCCGACATCGTCAGCCTCCACGTCCCCGTGACGGAGGAGACGCGGGGCCTGTTCGACTTCGCCAAGTTCAGCTTGATGAAGCCGTCCGCCGTCGTCGTCAACACCGCCCGGGGGCCGATCATCAGGACGGCCGACCTCGTCCGGGCCCTCAGGGAAGGCGTCATCGCCGGCGCGGCCCTCGACGTCTTCGAGGAGGAGCCTCCCAAGCCCAAGCTCGAGCTCTTCAAGATGAAGAACGTCGTCCTCAGCCCTCACGTCGCCTGGTACAGCGAGGAGGGCGGGCTCGACATCCGCCGCATGATCATGGAAGACGTCAGGGCTTTCCTCGAAGGCCGTCTCCCCCGCTTCGTCATCAACCGGGACGTCCTCGCCGCGCCCGGCCTCAGATATCCGCTCAAGAGCGATGAACCCCGCCGCGGCTGAGCGGGTCTCCCCTCAGGTTCCCGGCCCGCGCCGGGCGGCCCGGGCGCCTCTTCCGGCGGGACGGCGCGGCGATCCCGGCATCCCGCTATCATCAATTATCAGGGAGGATCGACATATGATCAAAACTGCTCGCACAATCCGTTCCCTCGGCCTGGCGCTGGCGCTCGGCGCGATGTTCGCGCTTTTCTCGGCGACGCCCGTCCGGGCCGAAGCCGCGCTCAAAGTCGGCGTCGGCGAGACGATCATAACCCCCCCGGCCGGGATGGCCATGGCCGGGTATCGGAGAACGGAGGTGTCGAAAGGCGTTCACGACGACCTGTTCGCCCGCAGCCTCCTCGTCGAAGGGCCGGACGGCAAGACGGTCGTCCTGATGACCCTGTCCCTGGTCGAGGTCCGGCGGCCCTGGGTCGAGGCCATCCGCGAGGGCGTCGCCCGCCGGACGGGCATTCCGGGCGAGAGCATCCTGATCAGCGCCACGCACACGCATTCCGGTCCGGACGTCGGCGGCCTGGAGGATCCGTACACCAAGGCCCTCATCGCCAAGTCCGTCGAGAGCGCGGTCATGGCCTGGACGAAGAGGGTCCCCGGCCGGATCGGGGTGGATTCGACCGTCGTCATGGAGCTGGGCAGGAACAACCGCCGGCTGGACTGGGGCGGGATGCATCCGGACCCGCAGGTCGGGCTCATCAAGGTCGCCGACGCGAAAGGCAAGCTCCTCGGGGTCGCGTTCATCTACGGCTGCCATCCCTCCACGCTCGATCTGCACAACCTCCTGTTCACCGAGGACTGGCCGTACTATGCCATCAAGGGCATCAAGG
This sequence comes from Acidobacteriota bacterium, assembly GCA_039683095.1. NCBI lineage: Bacteria > Pseudomonadati > Acidobacteriota > Acidobacteriota bacterium. The sequence goes on from JBDKSB010000013.1 coordinate 11,497, forward strand.
ATAGGCTGGGCCGGGACGTCTGGGTCGCCTATTTTCAATCCGCCCAGGGGGACATAAAGGTCGGGTACACGGCCGAGCTGTCGGCCGTGGGCGCCGCCATGCCCCTCCGGACCTGGGAATACGCGGAGCTCAAGGGCCGCCAGATGGCCGACGCCGTGCTCCAGGCCCTTCCCCGCGTGCGGACCGCGCCCTCCGGGCCGGTGAAGAACGTCAACGGGATCTTCGAGTATCCCCTGGCCGGGGATTTCGCGCTGACGGTCGAACAGGCGGAGCGGCAGCTGGCGGCGGCCCGGGAGAAGCTCGCTGATCTGGAAAAACAACAGGACGCCGTCGGCCGGCGGGTGCTCGACCGCGCCAGGGTCGAGGTTTTCCTCGCCGGGATGCGGCTGACCAATGCGAAGAAGTCCCTGGACAAGAACCGCCCGACGCTCATGAAGCTGGAGCAACAGGCCGTTCGCATCGGCGACGCGGCCTTCGTCTCGTTCCCGGCCGAGGTCTTCTCGGAGATCGGCCTGGCGGTGAAAAAGAGGTCGCCGTTCTCCAGGACCTTCGTCATCGGCCTGGCCGACGAGTCCGACGTGGGCTACCTGCCCACGGCCGAGGAGTTCAAGGAGGAGAATTACGAGGTCCTGGGATCGCCCTTCAGCCCGAAGGCGGAGCAGGCCTGCGTCGACGCCTCGCTGTCCCTCCTCGAACGGCTGAAGTAGCCGTTATTTCTTTTCCAGCTCCACCGCCGCCACGCCGATCGGAGCGTTGAATTCCCGGGCGGCCTTCAGGACGTCCTGCTGGAACTTCTCCGGGGTGTTGCTGACCGGCCCCTCGCTCCAGGCGCCGGCGATCAGGTATTCGAAGGCGCAGTCCGGAGTGACCGGGACGCGGAAGCCGTGCGCCCCGCCGGAATCGTCCACCCGGACGTATTCCGGACGGTAAGCGTCCTTCACCACGAGGGCGATGCCTTCGAACGGGACGATGATCTTGGTCATGTACATCCGCCGGACATCCGGATCGAAGATATCGACGTTCTTGCCGAGCGAGATGACCGTGCCGCCCTTCTGATAGGTCTTGTCCTCGCTCATGATCCTCCGGATGGCGCAGCCGAAGACCGTGCCGGGATTCTCCGGGATGAACGTCGGGAACTTGACCTTGCAGGTCGAGTAGATCTGCCTGGTGAAGGCCGTGTACTGCTGCTCGTACTCGTAGACCCCCTGCCCCGATCGCCAGTTCATGACGTGGACCCTGATGATGCTCCGGAGGGGGCCGTTGGCCACGACGTCATAGGCATACCGCGTGTCATAGAGCTGTCCCCGGCCCCGGGAGGGGCTGAAGCGGGCCCGGGAAGGCTTGTCGGGGCGGGAAGGATCCTCGAACAGGCAGACGCCGCCCGCCCCGAACGATTCGGAAACGGTCATGATGTCGTTGCCGTACTCGGAGCCCGCCGTGTACCCGGACAGGTTCGAGGTGTTCTCGTGGTTGGCCACCAGCCGGGGCTTGCCCTTGCCGTAAAGGTCCACATCGCTGAAGTACCAGAGCTTCCAGCCGATGTATTCAGATTCCCACCAGGGCACGATGTGCTTGCCGTAGTTGCCGACCTCGGCATGGGTGAAATGCTCGAACTGGCCGCGCTCATTAACCCCGACGTAGACGTAGAAAGTCCTGGTCTCGTTCGGCTTGAAATCGCTCATGAAGAACAATTCGTCCCAGATGCCGTCCTTGTCGAGGTCGTCCAGCTGGTAGGGGATCAGATGCCCGTTGGTTTCCTTGAAGGTCACCCCGCTCCCGACGGCCTTGGCCCGTTCGGGACTGGGGTCCGGCTGAGGCGGCAGCGCCGGGTCCACCACGGTGACGTCGGCTTCGACCGTGCTCACGACCGGCATGAGCCGGCGGGGAATGACGATCGGGCAGTTGGCCCGGGAGATGTCGAGAGTATTGGTCAGCACGACCTTGACCCGGGTGGCCGGGGCGAAGTCCCCCTCGGTGTACCAGCCGTCCTGGGCGTGAGCGCCGAGGGCCAGGGAAAAGACAGCGGCCAGGGCCGCGATCGCCAAGTTCGTTCTTTTCATTCGGGTCGCCTTCCTTTATAGAATTGAAGCCGTTCTCTGTGCCATGACGGGGGCGCCGCGCCTCAGAAGTCCAGGGACCTCCTGGCGTTGGCCCCGAAGATATCGATCTTGGCCGCAAGCGGGATATCGGCCAGGCCGACGCGGCCGATCTGCGGGCGCGGGTCGATGAACGGGTTGTCCGTTCCGAACAGGACCCTCTCCGCGCCGATCTCTTTCACGAAGAACTCGATCTGCCGGGCCGGGCACATGGACAGGGTGATGTCGAGGAAGATGTTCGGGACGGCCGCGGCCAGCTCGACCGCATGGCGGCTGCCGTAAGGGCCGCCCGAATGGCCCATGATCCAGCGGGCCTCCGGATAGTCCCGGGCCGTCGCGGCGAACATGTCCTGGGAGCCGAAGGGATCGTTGTCGTACCAGGTGTGGGCCAGGACGAAAAGCCGGCGCTTCGAAGCGAATTCGTAGATGCCCTTCATCCGCGGGTCGTTCATCCGGCACCGCGAACCCCAGGGATGGACCTTGACGATCAGGACCCCGGGCCGCTCGAAGCAGCGCCCGAGCTCGTCGACCGACAGCTCGGGGTGGTTGCCGTTGACCGTGCAGGCGCCGTAGAGGCGCCGGGGGTGGGCGGCGACCGCCTCCAGCATGATGTTGTTGCCGAGGACGATGTCCGTATCCCAGCTCAGGTTGGTCGAGACCACCGTCCGGCTTATGCCGCACCGGTCCATGACCCGGACCATGTCGCCGGCGCTCGCGGCCGGGATGTGCATGTTGTAATAAGGGCCCAGGTGGGCGTGCATGTCGATGATCTCGACGCCCTCGAGGGGCAGCCCGGCGTGGATCCTGTCTTCCAGGCTGTTCATGATCCGGCCTCCCCGAGCAGCCGGCGCAGGTTGCCCCCGGCGATGGCCTCCTTGTCGCGCCGGTCGATGTCGGCGTAGGCCAGCCTGGACACGGCCGCCGTCCCCGTATAGGAGGGCATGTTGGTCCCGAAGAGGAGCGGCCGGGAGCCGAAGCGGCCGACGAGGTCCTCGATCGCTCCCGCGCCCATGAATCGGGACATCTCGACGTGGAGGGTCTCGGACTTCTCGAGCAGGGGATAGAGGAAGCGGTCGTGCCGGTAGCTGCACTCCGTCATGATGACAGGCAGCCTTGTGAAGCGCTGGAGGACGGCGAAGACCTCTTCCCAGGTTACGGTTTCCGTATCCAGCATCAGCGGGAGGCGGGCGGTCTCGAGCGCCTCCAGGACTTCGCCGGCGCACCACTCGGACAGGGAAAAGCCGTGGCGGCTCCGGCCGGGGAACATCCGGACGGCCCTGACGCCGGCGCGGCGCATGTCTTCAACGAGCCGGCCCGGCGCGGGCATCTCCCGGGTGTGCGGCGGGAGGATGACCCAGACGGGGTCCAGATCGGGATGGCCGGCGATCTCCTTCATCAGCAGGGCGTTGCCCTGGACCGGATCGCCGAAACGGGCCACCGTGTGATAGACGAGGGCCCGGCCGACGCCGGCCGCGGCCATCTCCCCCTTCAATCCGGCGACGTCGGGGATGTCCAGGAGCAGGGGGCATCCGACGCGCCCGACCGAGCAGTTGCAGTCGAAATAGTTCAGCCTGTCCATGTCCCCTCTCCCCCCGGGCAAAGGTCCCCCGGGGATCCGCTCCTCCTAGTAGGTGACCGTTCCTTCCCCCGCTTCCAGGGCGAGGGTCAGACGACCGGCGGCCTCGTCGTACTTGAAGGCGCGCCGGATCTTCCCGTCGATCAGGACGGCGGCCGGACGCGCGGCCGCCCGCAGGGTCACGGTCGCCGGAGCGTCCAGGCAGTACTTCATCCGGCGCGGGCCGATCTCGCAGGTCACGGGCTCCGTCGAGGCGAGGAGCTTCGTCCCCGCGCGGTCGAGCGTCCTGGCCATCGCGGCGAAGACCAGGTCTCCCCCCCAGGCCAGGGCCAGCGCGTCCGTGGTGAAGCCGCCCGCTTCGAAAGTCCGGCCTGGCTCCGTGCTGAAGGCGAATTCGCGGCCGCCGGTCGAGCCCGAGACGCACCCGCCGCGGGCCTCGGCGCTGCAGATCCGCTCGCCGGGCCCCCCGACCTTCAGGAGATTGGCCAGGACCAGGGGGCGCCGGCCGGTCCGGGCGGTCACGGTCAGCATGCCTTCGGCCGTCAGCGGGTTCTCGGACGCCAGCGTCTTGATATAGATCGGCGTTCTCTCGGCGGCCGCCTTGACCTCCCCCGGCGCGAGATGCGCGATGTGGAGGGCGTTGCCGCCCCTGACGATCCGGGACGACGCGTCGCCAGGCAGGATGTCGTCGAACCGGGCGGTCTGGAAAAGGAGCGTGACGTCGACGTCCTTCTCGGCCGGGACGACGGTGTCGATCAGGAGGATTGTCCGCGGCTTGAGGTAGAGGACGTTCCGCCGCATCTCCTTCACCTTGCCCCAGTAGAGGCGCCCGATATCGCCGGAGACGAAGGCCGTGTCCGTCCCGTCCAGGAAATGGCGGACGAAGGCGTGGTCCTCGAAGCCCGCGGCGAAGTCCCGCGGGTCGCCGGCCCTCTGGCTCTGCGGGTTGCGGTCGACTAGTATGGTCGAATGGGCGACCGGCTGGATGTAGCTGGACGGATAGAAGGGGTCGTCGTAGTACGAGCTGCCGTGGCGCTCTTCGACGAACAGCGTGCCGCGGTCGGCCAGCCAGAACGTTCCCTGGTCGAGGTGCTGGTGATTGTAGAAGGCGCCCGTCCGCATGACGAAGACGAAGTCGTCCTTCTCCCAGCCGCTCTTGAAAACGGTCGTCCCCAGGTCGCGGAAGAGCCGGACCGGCGGTTCGTCGAAGGGGCTCTTTTCCGGTCCCGCCTCCGTCGGATACAGGACGTCGGCGAACGTCTCGCCCTTCTTGAGGAAACGGTAGAGCCAGGTCAGGAGCGGGTCGCGGGCCTTGGGCAGGAACCAGGCCCAGCTCGTGAGGGGCGTCAGATCGCCCGTCGAATCGCCGAATTGGAAGAACAGCCGGTCCTTTATGAGCCCGGCCCAGATCATGTCCAGGTAATTGAGCGCGAGGGGCCCCGCCAGGTCGACGCCGAAGACCGCTTCGACGGCCGGCAGGGCGCTGGACAGCGACAGCATGGTGAAGCCGCAGTAGCCGAAGCTCTCGCCGTAGCCGCCGTCCCGGCCGACCGACCTCCGGATGAAATCCTCGAGCTTGAGGATCGCGCCGGTGAAATAGGGCTCCCGGCCTTCTACATCGGGGCCGTCGCCGAAGACTGCCGCCTGGGCCACGAGCGAGCCGCCGCAGATGTGGGCCACCCAGTTGGACGTGTCGTTCGTCACGAGGTTGTCCTCGACGTAGCTCCGGTGGACCCCCGAGATGACGTTCCGGAAAAGCCCGTCCCGGCAGGCCCGGCGCTCGGCCGCGCTCATCGTGTCATGAAGAAGGTCATAGGCCAGGGCCACGTCCATGGCCAGCTCGCCGACCGGGTAATAGCTGTGCTGGCCCCGGTTCTCGAACCAGGGGTGCAGCCAGAACGGAAAGTCGCAGACCTTCAGGAGGACGGACTTGCCGTAGGCGCCCGCCTCCGCGTCGCCCAGCAGGGCGTAGGAGAGGGAGCTCGAGCGCAGGGCCATGGACCAGGCGTCGATCCTCTGGCCCCAGGGGCTGATGGACCTGGGCAGGTTGCCGATGAGGGGCTCGTCGCGCGGGAAGCGGTCGATATCGAAGACGACCTTGCCGGGTGGCAGCTTCTCGCGGCTCCAGGCCAGGTCCCTGGCGATCTCTTTCCGAACGCCGTCGAACCGGCTCTCGGAGAGACGGGCCCTGACGGCCTCGACCTTGCCGGCGGTCCAGAGAAGGCGCGGGTGGCCGAGCCGCGAGGCGGGCGGGGCGATATGAACGGTGAATTCGGTCTCGGCCAGCGCCTCCTGTCCCGAACGCGCCGTCAACCGGCCGATGTAGAGGCCCTCGGGCCAGGCCAGATCGATCCGCGCCTGCCATTCCCCGGCCTTCAGGGCCATCCGGCCGTCATGGAACACTTTCTTCCGGGCCGGGAAATCCTCGATCTTGATCTCGACGCTGTCGGCCCGGAACGGCCAGCGCCCCTTCAGGAATAGACTGTCGCCTCTGCGATACGGGCTCTCCGGGATGCGGGGCCGCCATTCCGCAAGCTCGGACATCCGCGGCTCGGAGAAAGCGAAGCGGGCCGCGCGGGCCGCGCTGAAGAGGATATCATCCAGGCCGAAATAGATCGGCATGGCCGGATCGGCCTTGGGGAACTTCACTAGCACGGCCAGGGCGTTGACCTTGATATCCTGTCCCCCGAGGCGGGGGTTCTGCCGGATGACGTCCTCGTAGGTCGCGTCGATCGTCTGCCAGGCGTTGGTCCGGGGAGCGGGGAACGCGATCTCCACCGTCCCCGCCTCGCCGGCTGCCAGCCGGACCTTCAGGAACTCGGCCGCGAGTTCCGTCTTGAGATAGAAGCGGAAACCGATCTTGGAGCCCGGCACGAGCCAGGCGTCCAGGACCTTCTGGGCGCCGGCGTAAGCCTCGAACGCGGAGCCGGGCGCCAGCCGCTGGATGAGCGAGATGTTCGGGTCGCCGGCTACCATGAGACCCGGGTGAAAGCTCGGGTCGAAGGCCGTGTCCTGACCGAGGGGATAGGGAGCCCAGGCATTGAGCTCGTTGGACTCGAAGTCCTCCTTATATATATAAGGCTCGAGGGCGGGCTTCGCTCCCGCGGCGAAAAGAACGGACCCCAGCGAGACGGCCAGGAACCCCAGGACGGCCGATCTCTTGTTCATGACCGCCCCGGCCTACATGACATGGTACTTGTCCCAGACGTCGCTGACCTTGGCCCGCGCCTTGAGGGCCGTGCGGACCTTCGTTTCGGCCCGGACCCGGCGGGCCGCCTCCTTGACGACGGCCTTCTCGGCCTCCTTGGGAATGAAGACGATGCCGTCCAGATCGGCAAAGACGATCTGGCCGGGAAAGACCCTGCGGCCCGCGAACAGGACCGGCTGATCGCATTCGACGACGGCCGCCCGGTCCGTGGTGTCGATGGGAGAGACGCCCTTGGCGAAGACCGGGAACCGCATCCGGACGATCTTGCGCGCGTCGCGGGTGTAGCCGTCGACCAGGCAGCCGCGGGCGCCGCGGCTGCTCATGGCCGTGGCCGAGAGTTCTCCCATGATCCCCGTTTCCAGGGGCTTGGTCGAGGTGGCCAGCACGACTTGCCCGGGCTTGAGGCTGTCCATGAGGGCGATCGCGAGCTTGTACGGATTCTCGCGCCCCGTGAGCATCGGAGCGTTGAGAAGGGTCCGAACCCTGCCTGCGCATATGGCCTGGGGGAAGAGGGGACGCACCAGGGCATGAGGGCTGGCCGCGCACTCGGAGAAACCCATCTCATCCAGGATATCGGACAGGGCGCCCGAGTAGAAAACGCGTTCCATGAACTTGAACATCTCTACTTCGTTCTTGAAATTCATAGTTCATCCTTTTTAATAGCCTGGATAAATCGTATATCGTATATCATAGACCTTTCGTCTAAATCAACCATTGCCGGGACCGCCGGCCCAAGGAAGAGCCCGGCCGGCCTCTCGAACGCCTTCGACCGATGGCTGGTGGACAATGGAAGTTCCTCGGCCTCCGGAGCGGTCTTCAGAGGCCCGGTCCGTTCAGATATTGATCTTTATCTTTTCCGGCTTGCCGGAAGCCAGCGACCGATGGATGGCTTCCAGGACCGCCGTGCTCCGAACGCCCTCGCGGGCATTGACGTGGGGCTCCGTGTCGTGCTCGATGGCATAGATGAAGCCCCGGATCGCCGCGGGAAAGGCCCCCTGCCATTCGTCGAAGACCTTGTAATTAAGGAAAGTCCTGGGGCAGCTGAACTTCTCCTGGAGCATGGCATCGACGGCCTCGGCCTGCCGGTCGATCTGGAGGGTGCCCTTGCTCCCGATGAGCTCCATATAGGAGTCGGGCATGTAGGGGCTCGTCTCCGGGTAGATCCAGACGGCCTCGTACGTGGCGAATTTCCCGCCCTCGTAGGTGACCACCGACTGGATGCCGTCATAGGTATCGAAGCCTTCCTGGACCAGGACCTTCTTGATGCCCCGGGCGTAGGCCTCGACCGGGTCGGCGTCGAACCACCAGGTCATCAGGTCGATGTCGTGGCACGACAGGAACCAGGCCGGCGTCGTCCGGGCCGACCAGGACCGGATCATCTTGGTGGGCACGGAGATCGGGTTGTTCTTCCGGGCAAAGCCGATCATGGGCTCGCCGAGATCGCCGGAGGCCACCAGCTCCTTGACCTTGTGATAGGGCGAGAGCCAGCGATGGTTGAAATCCACCTGGAGCTTCTTCCTGGTCTTCTGGACGACCCGGCAGATCTCCTCCGCCTCGGCCTGAGAGGTCGTCAGCGGCTTTTCGACGTAGACGTGGCAGCCGGCCAGGAGCGAATCGACGACGGGGGCCTTGTGGAAGTTGTCCGGCGTCGCCACGCCCACGGCGTCGAGCCGTTCGCTCTCGAGCATCGCCTTGTGGTTCGTGTACAGGGCCTTGACGTTGAACTCGCGGCCGCTCTTCTCGAGCCGCTCCCGGTCGGGATCGCAGAAGGCCGCGACCTCGACGCCGGGGACCAAGCCGAGGACCCGGGCCAGGGAATTGCCCATGATCCCGGCGCCGATGATGCCGAATCTCAATGCCATGTGGATCTCCTTGTTCCGGATATTGCTGAGATCAGGGGAGGAAGATCCCCTTGATGCCCTTCTTGCTTTCGAGGTCGGCGAAGAATTCCGCCCACTTCTCGAGCCCTCCCGCGTGGGTCATGAGCGGCCGCACGTCGATCTGGCCCGAGTGGATGAGATGGATGGCCCGGTCCCAGGAAGTGTAGGACGTGGACATGTTGAAGATCCAGTCCGCCGCCTTGGACATCATCGCGCCATAAGGGAACCGGACCTCGGGCCGGCCCGTCAGGCCGATGGCCGTGACCCGGCCCATCTTGCGAACGAGGCGCGCGGCCAGGCCGATGCCGCCCTCGGATCCGCTGGCCTCTACGACCAGGTCCGCCCCCCGTCCGCCCGTGAGGGCCTCGACGGCGGCGGGGACGTCTTCCCGCTGGACGTTCCAGACATTGTCGATGGCCGCGTTCGCCCGGGCCAGGGAGAGGCGCAGGCCCTCGTCCGCGTTCGTCCCGGCCACGCCGACCCTGGCGGCCCCGCCCGCCTTGGCGGCCATGGCCGCCATGAGCCCGATCGGCCCGGGACCGATGACCACGACCGTGTCGGCGGGTTCGACCCGGCCGCGTTCGAGGACGTCGCGAACGACATTGGCGGCGGGCTCCACGAACGCCGCCTCGTCGAACGGCATGTCGTCCGGGATCCGGTGGAGGAGGGCCGGCTCGGGAAAGCGCATATATTTCGCGAAACATCCGTCGATCCCCCAGCCCGGCGACCTCTTGGACGCGCAGATCTGCCTGTTGCCGGTCCGGCAGAGCCAGCAGCTGCCGCAGGCCAGGGTATGCGGCTCCCCGACGACCCTGTCCCCGACCTCCCAGCCCCGGACGTCCGGGCCCTTGGCGGCGATGACCCCCGAGAACTCGTGCCCGATGATGACGGGCGGCCAATACGGGAAGGCGTCGTGGAAGATATGCAGGTCGGTGCCGCAGATCCCGGCGGCCTTGACCTCGATGAGGACCTCGCCCGCGCCGATCTTCGGGACCGGGACGTCCCGAAGCTCGACCAGGCCCTCCCCTTTCGCGGTCTTGACCAAGGCTTTCATCCGGCTTTCTTTAGGCATGGTCCAATCCGCTCCAATCATCGATGAATCCGAGGATGGCCGCGGCGGCCTTCCGGATATCGTCGATCACGATATGTTCGTCCTTGCTGTGCGCCGAGGCCAGGGCCCCCGGGCCGAAGACGGCCGTCGGGATGCCGAGGCCAACCGAGTATCTCCAGGCGTCACAAGAAGCGTTCATGAACGCCGGCCGCGACGCGGCGCCGGCCCGGCGGCCCGAGGCCGCGAGCCCCTCGACCAGAGGATGATCGGCCGGCAGGAACGACGGGTCGTTGTTGAGCATGGGGAAGGTGATCTCGGCCCGGAAGGGGCTGACGGCCCGGGCCAGCTTCTCCCGGATCTCTTCCCTGCGGAAGGGAGGGAGGAAGCCGAAGACGCCTTTGAGGACGGCTTCCGAGGGCGAGGCCGCCGGCCAGTTCCCCGCTTGAAGCATCCCGAAGGTGCAGGGCGCCGGGTCGGGGTGCCCGGCGATCGCGGCGACGCTCTTCCGGGAGACATCCAAGGTTTCGGCCCGGACCGCCTCGATGGCCTCCATGACCCGGATGGCCGTCTTGAGGGCGCTCGAGGTCGTGCCCGGGCTGCCGCTGTGGCCGGCGATACCGGACGTCCTGACCTCGAACCAGACCGCCCCGCGCACGAGGTGAGCGACCTCGAGGGCCGTCGGCTCCAGGACGATCGCGGCGTCCGCGGTTAGCCCGTTCCGCTGGACGAAAAGGGTGCCGTTGCCGCCGCATTCCTCCTCGAGCACGAAATCCGCCGTCAGGTCGCCCCGCGGCTTGAGACCGAGGTCGGAGAGCGTCTTGAAGACGAGCCAGAGCACGGCGGCCTGGCCCTTGGCGTCGCAGGATCCCCTGCCGAAGACTTTCCCGTCCGATATCCTGGCCTTGAACGCATCGTCCTGCCCGGGCGTGGCCGGCACGACATCGAGATGAGTGTTCAAGGCCAGGCTCCTCCCCTTGCCTGTCCCGAGAAGCTTCAGCCTCAGGTTGGCCGCGCCGGCATAGCTGAAGCCATCCAGCCGGAAGGCGTAATCGGGATCGTCCTGGAGAGAGTCGGGAACGGGAATGAGTTCCACGGAATCGGCGCAGCCTTCGAGCCGGGTTTTGAGGTAGCGGCCGGGACCGGCTTCGTTCCCGCGCGTCGAGGGGAACGAGATCAGCTCGGCCAGGATCTCGATCGATCCTTCAAGATTCTTATCGATCGTCCGGAAAATATCGGGTTTGTTCATTTTTCTACTTGCTATTCATAAGCAAAGATTGATAACATATATCATATACGATATATATCATGCTGTAGCTGTTTCGTCAAAAAGAATTTTGAAGGAGGGATGCGCGTGATAAAGGTCGCGACATTCGGCGAGATCATGCTCAGGCTCTCTTCCCCGGGGAAGGAGAAACTTCTCCAGTCTCCATTATTCAATGCCACATTCGGAGGGGGAGAAGCAAACGTCGCCGTATCATTGGCGTGCTTCGGCCATGAGGCCCGGTTCATATCCGTCATTCCCGACAATCCCGTCGGCGACGCCGCTGTCGCGGAGCTGAGGCGCCGCGGCGTCGGGACGGATTTCGTCGTTCGCAAAGGAAAGCGGCTCGGCATCTATTTCGCCGAGACGGGGGCCGATCGCCGCCCGTCCAAGGTCGTCTACGACCGGGAGCGTTCCGCGATCGCCGAGGCCGTCCCCGGCGACATCGATTGGGACGAGGCCCTCCAGGGCGTCGACTGGTTCCACACCTCGGGCATCACGCCGGCCATCAGCGCCTCCGCGGCGGAGCTGACCGTGGAGGGCCTGCAGGCGGCCAGGCGCCGGGGGGTCACGATCTCCGTGGACCTCAACTATCGCGGCAAGCTCTGGAAATACGGGACTCCGGCGCCGGACATCATGCGCCGCGTCCTGGCCCTGGCCGACATCGCCATCGGCAACGAAGAGGACTGCCAGAAATCCCTGGGCCTCGCGGCCCCGGGCGATGTCCGGTCGGGGCGCCTCGATCTCGCCGGCTACGAGGCCCTGACCCTCGAGGTCCTAAAACTGTTCCCGAACCTCAAGACGATCGCGCTGACCCTCCGCGAGAGCTTCAGCGCCGACCGCAACGGCTGGTCGGCCGTCCTGAGAGATGCCGGCGGGTTCATCCAGGGTCCCAGGTACGAGATCCCGGTCATCGTCGACCGGATAGGAAGCGGGGACGCCTTCGCGGCCGGCCTCATTCACGGGCTGAAGAAATTCGGGCGAGGGGCGGAAGCCCTGTCCTTCGCGGTCGCGGCTTCCTGCCTGAAGCATTCGATCCCCGGCGATTTCAACCTGGTCTCGGAGGCCGACGTCCTGTCCCTCATGCGCGGCGACGCTTCGGGGCGCGTGCAGCGATGAGGGGGGAGACCCGGCCAGGCGGCCGGCCTGGCCGCCCAGAAAGAAGGCCATATATCTCAAGTTCCCGATGATAAGGAAACCACACCATGCCTAATTCCGGTTCAAAAACCAAAGAGTTCCTGGAGATATCCCGCAAGTACGAGCCCGGCTGCATGAACTGGCAGGCGCCCGTCGTCTGGGACCACGCCCTCGGAGCGGAGATCTGGGATGTCGACGGCAAGCACTATATCGACTGGACGTCGGGCGTCCTGGTGGCCAATGTCGGCCACGCCCACCCGCGCCTGGCCGAGGCCCTCGCCTCGCAGGCTTCCCGGCTCCTCAATCCCTTCGACTTCCCGACCCCGGAGCGGCTGCGGCTGGCCCGGAAGATCGTTGAAACCACGCCGCCGCACCTGGACAAGGTCATCTTCGTCACGACCGGGTCCGAGGCCGCCGACGCCGCCATCCGCCTTGTCAAAAGATACAAGGGCAAGTACGAGATCGTCTCGTTCTGGGGAGGCTTCCACGGCCGGACGTTCGGGCCGATGAGCCTCAGCGGGATCCCCAAGATCAGGCGGAATTACGGGCCGCTCGTGCCCGGAACGATCCTGGTCCCCTACCCCTACTGCTATCGCTGCCCGTTCGGGAAAACCCATCCGGAATGCGGGCTGTTCTGCCTCGACTTCATCGACGAGTCGGTCCGGGTCCAGTCCTCGGGCTCCCTGGCGGCCGTCATGATCGAGCCCTACCAGGGGACGGCGGGCTTCATCTTCCCCCCTCCGGGCTTCCTGAAGAAGCTCGAAGCCTGGGCCAGGAAGAAGGGCCTCGTTTTCATCCTGGACGAGGTCCAGGCCTCCTACGGGCGGACGGGGACGATGTGGGCCCTCGAGCACGAGGGGCTCGAGCCGGACGTCCTGCTTCTCGGCAAGGGGATCGGCAGCGGCGTGCCCATCGCCGCCGTCGCGACCCGGTCCGAGATCATCTCCTGCCTCGATTCGGGGGAGCTGTCCTCGACCATGGGCGGGAATCCCCTCAGCTGCGCGGGAGCGCTGGCGGTTTTCGATATCATCGAAAAGGAAGGGCTCGTCGAGAAGGCGGCCAAGAACGGCGCCTACCTCAAGGACAAGCTCCTCGGGCTCATGGCCAAGCACGCCGTCATCGGCGACGTCCGGGGCATGGGCCTCGTCATGGGCATCGAGTTCGTCAAGGACCGCGCGACCAGGGAACCGGCGCCGGACACGGCCAAGCAGGTCGTCGTCAAGTGCGTCGAGAACGGGCTGATGGTCGGGAAGCTCGGCATCTACGGCAACGTCATGCGCGTGGCCCCTCCCCTGGTCATCACGCCCGAGCTCATCGACCGCTCGGTCGGCATCCTGGACAAGGTCCTGTCGGAGCTTTAGGGCCCGAGGTTCCACCCAGATCAGCGGGGCCGGCCGGCCGGCCCTCGGAGGAGATACAGAATGCAGAGCATCCGGCTCCCGGATTACCTGGTGATCCTGGCCTACTTCGTCGTCATCCTCGCCATGGGCTTCTATTTCGCCCGCTACATCAAGAAGGCCAAGGACTATTTCGCGGCCGGCAATACCATGCCCTGGTGGCTGGCCGGGACGTCCTTCTTCAAGGCCTCGTTCAGCGCGCTCCTGTTCGTCATCTACAACGAGATCGCCTACAAGTACGGCATCGTCGTCATCATCATCATGTGGATCTTCCCCATCTGCGTCCTCCTCTCGGGCCATTTCCTGGCCCGGCGCTGGCGGCGGTCCAGGGTCGTCACGCCCCTGGGCTTCATGGAGCGGCGCTACAATTCGACCACCCACCAGGTCTTCGTCTGGACCGGCATCCCCCTGCGCATGTCCGACAACGCCCTCAAGATCCTGTCGACCTCGATCATCTTCGTCGTGGCGCTGCGGGGCCTGGGGCTCTCCCTGGCCGCCTTCATGGCCATCATCGGCGTGATCATGATCCTCTACTCGTTCATGGGCGGGCAGATGACCATCATGATCACGGATTTCGTCAACGTCATCATCCTGGCCGTTTCCTGCATCACCCTTTTCGTCCTGACCCTGCTAAAGGTCGGCAACCTGGGCGAATTCGTCCACCGGCTGCCGCCCGGGTTCTTCAACCCGGCCCCCGAGCCGTACGGCTGGTCCTACCTCGTCTTCACGGTCTTCCTCATCATGACCCTGAGCTACAGCGGCAGCTGGGCCCTCGTCCAGAAATACAACACCCTCAAGAGCGAGAAGGAGATCGGGAAGATGATCCGCTGGGTCGCCTTGCTGATGTTCGTCACGCCGCCCATCTTCTTTTTCCCCGGCATCGCGGCCAGGGTCCTCTTGCCTGAGATCCCCAACGCCAAGGAGGTCTACGCCCTCATCAGCATGAAGATCATGCCCGTGGGCCTCATGGGCTTCGTCCTGGCCTCCATCATCAGCTCGACCATGTCCACCCTGGGCTCGGAGTTCAACACCCTGTCCGGGATCCTGACCCGCGATTTCTTCAAAAAGAAGATCCGGCCGAACCTTACCGAGAAGCAGGAGATCTTCACCGGCCGGGCCTTCACGATCGTCATCGGCGCCCTGACTATCTTTCTGGCCCTGCTCTTCAACAGCCTGAAGGGCTTCAACCTCATGGACATCATGTTCAGGATCTTCGGCGCGTTCGGCCCGGCCACCATCATCCCCCTGGCCTTCGGCCTCCTGTTCCGGAAGTTCAACTCCCGGGGCGCCCTCTGGGGCCTCGCGGCCGGCTGCCTCACCGGCTTCGTCCTCGTCCTGGCCAACTTCTTCCTGGTCCAGAAGTTCTCCGCGCAGATGTCGGACAACCGGACGCTGGAGTTCTGGCTGCGCAGCGGCTGGAACTCGGCCACCAACGTCCTGAGCATCGCCGCGACGGTCATCGGCATGTGGCTCGGGTCCGCGACCAAGCCGACGCCCGCCGAGGAAACGGAACGGGTCGGGAAGTTCTTCGCCGACCTGGAGGTCCCCTTCCTGGCCGAAGAGACGGCGGACAAGCCCCTGTCCCCCTGGAAGATCATCGGCTTAATGGTCGGGGGCTTCGGCGTCCTCATCGCCGCGATCTCCCTCTTCATCCTGATCGGCTACAAGGACGCCGCCGCCTTCCGGGCCAACCTGATCGTAGCCGCGGTCCTGATCGTTATGGGGACGGCCATGTGGCTGGCCACGAGGCCGGCCAAGGCCCGCGATAACTGACTCTTTCGGGCCGTGGCTTCGTCCCCCGGCCGGCGCGGAGCACTCTGGGGAGCGGAGATCAGAATCACGGCCGAGCACTCGAGGCCGGGATTCTGAGAAGTATCTCAGGAAAGCGCTTTCTTCCGATATTTCCCAGAAGCACGGCTCCGAGTCGCTCCGCCATGCTTCTGATGGTCGCTTCGAGGACTCCGCTCCCTGCCGTACGCCCATCGCCGCCGCGAGAGGGAATCCCGGAGATGGGAGAAGAGCCCTTTTTCACCCGAGGATGCCGGCGATCCTCTCCGCCTGCTCGGCCGTGAGGACGATCCGTCCGGCCCGGGCGTTCTCGGAGACCTGTTCCGGGCTGGAGCAGGCCGCGATGACGGGGCCCAGGCCGGGCATCCGGAGCATATAGGCGATCGCCACCTGGGAAACGCTCCAGCCCCACTCGCTGGCCAGCTCCGCCAGGCCCCGGAGCTTCCTCAGCGCGGCCGGGGTCAGCTCGCCGTCGAGCCGTTTCTCGTCCACGAGCCGGTCTCCGGGCTTGGCCTTTTCCCTGTCAAGATAGCGCCCGGAGATGAGCCCGCCGCGCAGCGGGCTCCAGGGGATGAAGGCCAGGCCCCGCTTGGCGCAGAGCTCCAGCACCCCCGCTTTTCCCGGCTCTTCGCCGCAGAGGATGTCGAACCTGTTCTGAACGGACAGGAGCCGGGCCCGCCGGAAGATCCCGGCCTGGGCCGCGTAGCCCTCGATCTGTTCGACGGTGAAATTGGAGACCCCGAAGTACCGGACCAGGTCCCGGCCGACGAGGTCCTCCACGGCCGCGAGGCTCTCCTCGGCCGGGGTCGCGGCGTCGAACTGATGGAACTGGAGGAGATCGATGTGGTCGGTCCCGAGGCGGTCCAGGCAGGCGTAGACGGACTCCAGGATATTGGTCCTCGAAAGGCGGCAGAAGTTGGGGGTCCGGCCGTCCATGGCGCCGAAGACCTTGGTCGCGAGCTCGACGCTCCGCCGCAGGCCCGGATTCCCGGAGAACCAGGCCCCGATCACCCGCTCGGAGTTACCGGAGGAATCGTTGTAGCGGTTGGCCGTGTCCCAGAAGGTCACGCCTTCTTCGAAGGCCCGGTCGAGGATCTTCAGGGCCGCGGCTTCGCCGGTCCGGGAGCCGTCGCCGGTCTCCGGATAGCCGAACTTCCACGTCCCCAGGCCGATCGACGAGACCCGGAGCCCCGAGGGCCCCAGGCGCCTGAACGGCAGGCCCGCGAAATCGTCGATGGTGAACGGCAGTCCGTAGAGATCAGGGTTCGGGGCCGATCTTTCCCGGCTGACCCGGTTCCCGGTCAGGCTGTTTCCGGACATTCGACTTCTCCCTTCGTTCCAGCTTATCGGACCGAAGCCCCGGAGCCAGCGGCCTCCGGCGGCCGAGAGGGTCTTGACGCTTCCGGCTTGGCCTTACCGGGGCCCGGCCGGCCGGGCCAACGACTCGACAAGTTCCCGCGATCTCGAGGTCAGCGCGTCCCAATCCCCGCGCCGGATCAGCTCCTTGTCGAGCAGGGCCGTCCCGATGCCGACGCAGCAGGCCCCGGCCGCGAGGAAATCCGCGGCGTTGGCCATCGAGACGCCGCCCGTGGGCATGATCCGGACCTGGGGCAGGGGGCCCTTGACGTCCTTGAAGAATTTCGGCCCCAGGGACGTCGCCGGGAAGACCTTGACCACGTCCGCCCCGAGCCGCCAGGCCGACAGGATCTCCGTCGGCGAGAACGCGCCGGGCGCGACGAACCGGTCGGCGTCGCGGCAGGTCCGGACCATGCCGCCGTCCAGCACCGGAGAGACCACGAATTCCGCCCCCGCCCGGATGACCTCCGCCGCCGTCGCGGCGTCGAGGACCGTGCCGGCGCCGATGAGCGAGCCGTCCGGCTTCCCGGCGGCCAGCGCCCGGATGGCGTCCAGGGCGCCGGGCGTGGTCATGGTGATCTCGATGGCCCGGACGCCGCCCCGGCTGACGGCTTCCACGACCTTGCGGAGCTTGTCCGCTTCCGCCATCCTGATGACGGCGATGACCTTGGTTTCCAGGATGATCCTAAGGGCTTCGTCTCGCGTCATTATGGTCTCCCTAGCGGCCTTTCCTTTTCAACGCTTCCGGCTTGTCGACCGAGGTCACGGCTTTGAGCCAGCCCTCGGGATATTTCAGCGATTCGGCCTTCTTCGCGGCCGGGTCGTAGACGTGCAGGTGATCGTATTTGACCAGCAGCCGGTCGCCGAGATCCCACCAGGCCTCGATGACCTGGCCGGCGTTGTCGAGGCAATAGCCGGTCAGGAAATCCTTCGCCTGCTGGGGATCCTTCCGGTACAGCTCCTGGGCGGCCCGGTCGATCTCCGGCCTCGCCTCCAGGGCGGCCGTCTCCCACTTCCGCTGGCATTCCCTGACGTCCTCGATCGCGTAGGAATAGGCGACCTGGACATGGAAATCGACGTAGTCGAACGCCCATCTCGCGGATCTCCGGTCGAACCGCCAGTGGTCCCCGATCCCGAACGAGTCCGGCAGGTCCGTGACCCCGGCGTAGAACGGGATATAGCAGGACGTGTCGAGGGCGCCGAGGGCCACCCAGACCAGCCCGCCGATCGGATCGGGCAGCCAGCTCCGGCACTGCGTCAGGGTCGTGTACTCCGAACGGTTCACGCTGATCGTCCGGGTCGTGCCGTAGGCCTGGCCGTCCGCCTCGAACCCGTAAGGCAGGTAGTTGGGGTTCCTGAACGGTCCCCCCTGGATGCCCTTCACCGGGTCGAAGACGGAGCCCTGGGACCTGTCCCGAGTGATGTCCATGACGTCCCGCGCCGAGAGCTTCCGGTCCGGCTTGACCGAGAAGGGCAGGTCCATATTTGGCCTGGCCGGGTCGATCTTCAGGGACGGGGCCACGAGATCGAGGAAGCGCCACAGGCGGCTCGCCCCGCCCCCCGAAGAGGCGGCGCTCTCCTCGACCGGGCTGTAGGCCCTCTTCCAGCTGAAAGGGCGCCCGCTCGACGGGTCATAGCAGGCATGCTCGACGGCGTACGAAACGACGTTCGGGGAGGCCATGAAACGGTCCGGGTCCTTCAGGTCGATCTCGCCGATCCTCGACTCGTTCGCGCACAGGCTGACGTGGTCGTCCGGGACCCTCTGGGCGCACCAGACGGCGCCCGGCTGGCCGCTGCCGGGGGTCCAGAGCGGCCCGACCGGCATGATCTCGAAAACCCAGACCTCGCGGGGATCCGCCACGGCCAGCATCTCCCCGCTGTCGTAGAAACCGTAGCCGTATTTCTCGGCCAGCGATCCCATGAGCGCGATGGCCTCCCGGGCCGTCCGGCAGCGCTCCATGGCCAGCACGGTCAGCATGATCGTCGTGAAGGCGGGAGCCGGCGTCCCGTTCAGCATCTTGGGACGGGCGCCGATCGTCGATTCGGCGATGGCCAGCTGGTGTTCGTTCAGATACCCGAAGATCCCCTGGTGATAGGCGAAGGTGTGGGGCGCCTCGGGGATCTCCAGGCCGGCGTACTGCTCCTCGGTCGGCGGCCACGGGGCGTGCTGCGAGACGCGGTAGATCCGGCGCTTCTCGCCGGGCCGGTGATCCGCCGCCGGCACATGCCGCCAGGTGAAATCGCAGCGGAGACAGTCGGCGGCATGGGTGGTCATCGTCGAACCGTCGAGCGAGGCGTCCCTGCCGACCATCACGACGGTGCAGCCGTCGGCCGGCGGCTGCGGCGCCGCCGGTCCGCCCGGCCGCGCCCCTTCCCTCGGGACGGAGAGCAAGACGGCCAGGAGCGCGGCCGTCGCCGCCAGGAGGGCCGCCATCGAGCGGGGTCTTCTCATGTTCGTCATTCTCCGAGCGGGGTGTTGGCGTGGTTGAGCGCGATGTACGAGGGATGTCCCTTGACCCCGAGCTTGCTCGCCGCCCGGACCCGGATGACGTTCCGGCCGGGCTGCAGCAGCCAGGTATACCGCTCCCCCGCTTCCGTCCAGCCGGCGTCATCCACGTTCACCTCGAAATGACTGAAATTCGGGGTGTAGGTCTCGAAGCGGAGGAACAGCCGGTCGTTCCCCACCGCCGTGGTCGCGTCCACGTGGACGGTGTTCAGGTCCGGCCAGAGGTCCCGGGGTCGGTCGGTGAACCAGGCGTGCTGGCGGAGCGGGGGGGTCTTCTCGTCGTACCAGTTGGCGTACCCGTTCCAGGGCCAGGCCGACCGACCGCTGTTGAGCGGCCGGGGGAACGGTTTCTCATACCAGTTGTTGCGCGGCGCCATGAACAGGAACGCCGCGTTCTGGAATCCGGCCAGCGACCCCGGGGCGGTCGCGGCGACGGAGCTCCGCCGGAAGGACGGCGGCCGGCCCTCGTCGACAGGCCGGCGGCGGATCAGGTCCTTCATCCAATCGATGGGCCGGTCCGGGAAGAAATAGTCCGTGTACAGGCGGTGGATCTCGAGAAGGCTCAAGGGCTCCAGGGTCTCGCTGTCGCAGAGGAAATGATCGACCCAGCTGGCGTCCATGTAGATCCACTTGCGATGGTCGTCGTTCCACACTTCGCAGACCTCGTGGCCGACCAGGTTGACGAGCCGGGCCTGGTACCCGTAGGCCAGGCAGAAGCCGCCCAGGGCGTTGTTCAGCTGGATGCACATGCCGCCGCCCCCGGCGTCGTTGATGTGGTCCACGATGGACTTGGCGTCCCAGCCTGGGTATTCCGGGAGCGGTTCGTTGTTCCGCCAGCGCTTGGTGACGTAGTCGAGGAGCCTCGCCTGCGCCCCGAGCTCGGTCCGGGTCCCGGCGACGACCTCGTCGAGCCCCTCGAGCTTCCGCAGCTCCGCGAATTCCGGGCGGTCCCATTTCTCCCATTCCCAATCGATCGAGGAGTATCGGATGGGCGGGTTGTCCGCGTCCAGCACCCGGATGTTGCCGTGCCGGGGCGAGGATTGGTTCATCTCGGCCGTGACCTCAGCCGACCTGATGACCGGGCTCCGGAGGGGATCCGACGTGGACAGGACCGCGCGGAACTGGAGATAACGGCGGTTGAGGCCGGCGCGGTCGAGCTCGAGGACCGCCGACGGCCCCTTGCCGAAAAGCTCGTAGGCGCTCCATTCTTTCGAGAGCGGGCTGGCGTCCCTGCCCTTCCGGCAATAATACTCGACGTCCGTGCCCGCCGGGACCTCGGCCGAAACGGCGAGCTTCATCTTCAGCACGGCCCGGATGGGCACGATCGTGTCCCCGGCATCGCCCTTCCAGAGATCGATGACCGGGCTGGCCAGCCATCCGGTCCGGACATAGCGGTCCAGGCTCAGCCGGACGCTGTATTCGGCCCGGGTCCGCTTCTGCGGGCCGAACGGGCTGACCTGCCACGTCCGGCCGCCGTCCACGGACTTCATGGAGGCGTTCCCAACCCCGGCCGGGTCCCCTCCCCCGCTCTCGAACTCGTCCGCGCGCGACAGGCAGAGGGTCCAGCCTTCGTCTTCTTTCCCGGCTTCGGGACAGGACAGCTCGACCGTGTTGGCCCCTTTCTTGAGCCATTCCGGAGGGAAGGCCACCCACCTGTACCCGGTATAATTGCCCGGGACATCCCAGTTCTCGAGCTCCGCGCCGTGGCCGTTCACGGCGAGCTTGAGCGGATGCTTGCCGATCCCGTAGCCGGGGCTCATCTTCCCCAGGAATCCTTTCTCGCCGTACGGCGTGACGAAGACCACGAGATAGGCGGCGCGGGCCCTCGGATCGTCCAGGACGAAAATCTTCCGGGCCCGGTTCTTCCCCCAGATGACGTCCGTGAAGATCCCTTTTTCGCTGTATCCGGAACCGGCGGAGTCAGTCTCGACGAGATCCATGTTGAAGAGGCTCACCCCGCCGCTGCCGTCCTTCATGAGCCGGTGCATGAAACCCTGGTCATAGATGGTCCCGGCGTCGTGTTTCCAGGCCGACGCGACCTTCTCAGCCGAGGCAGGAAGCGACAGGACCAACACCGCGAAGCCGAGCGTCAGGAGCCGAACGTTTTTTCGCATGCTTTGACTCCGAATAATCGCCGATATCCGATATCAACTTCGTTCCCGCGCTCCTATCCGTCGCTATGAAGGAGAACCGGGAGAATTTAGGATATTCGGCGGCCGGCCAGATGTCAAGATGCCTTACCGGCCCGACTCCCAGAATGCCGTCCGGGGGATCCTATAGCGAACCGGCTGCCCGAAGGTCTTGTTCGGGAAAGCCAGGAATTTCCCTCCCTGGCCGCCGGCATTGAGCGCAAAGGACGGATCTTCCCTCAAAATGACGGTCGACCGGCCGGCACCCGGCTCGACCCTTTCGATCGGCACCGAATAGGTCTCGCCCGTCGGGAAGATCAGATGGATCCGGCCTCCGTCGTCCGCGGAGAGCCGGCCGGAAACGACGAGTGTCGTACCATCGGCCTCGAGCACCGTGCCCTCGGGAGCCGGCGGCAGCTTGATGACGCGATCCCGGTACGCCAGGAGCGTGCCGTCGACCAGACAGGCGGTCTTGACCTTCCCGTTCTCGAGCCGGATGAAGCCGTAGCGGCCTTCCATCCGGTACTTCCGGTCTCCGCGGCCCCAGAGATGGATGTCCTCGTATCGGCCGGACTTGACGA
This sequence comes from Acidobacteriota bacterium, assembly GCA_039683095.1. Lineage (NCBI taxonomy): Bacteria > Pseudomonadati > Acidobacteriota > Acidobacteriota bacterium. The sequence continues at coordinate 33,463 of JBDKSB010000013.1, forward strand.
CGACGGCCTTGCCTTCGCGGCCGACCCGGTCGATGAAAGGCTGGCCCGAATACGGCTCGTAAACGGCGGTGAAGGTGCTCTCGAGCCGCCCCGCTGCCCCCTGCCCGCCCGTTTCGAGCGTCCGGCGGGCTACGATGACCGGCATCCAGAAATCCAGGACCAGGCCCTGGACTTCGCCGTATCTCCCGTTCTCCAGGCGCCGGGCCCGCCGGACCGACGGGACCTCGCCGAAGACGACCTCCGTTCCCCGGTTCCCCAGCATGGTGACCCGAAGGGCCGACCCGTCGTCGGGCGCGACCCGGAACGTCGCCTGCCAGTCCGCGTCGGTCCTGGCCGTCCGGACATTCCGGACCAGGCCGAGGGAATTCTTCACCGCGTCGTCGAGGCTGCCGGCCCCGGCCTCCGTCTCCCACCTCACGAACTCGCGCCCGGGCGGCAGCAGGGAGCCTTCGCGAGGGCTCATCTTGAGCCCGGAAGCCAGGCTGCCGTCGAGATCGGCGTCGCCGTGCAGCAGCCAATCGTGCCGGGATCCGCCGGCGACCTCGAAGACGTCGACCAGGTACCCCTGGTCCGGAGAGACCCCGACCAGGGCGACCGAGCGCTGGTACAACGAAGCGTTGGGATAGGCCTTGTCGGCCCTGACGGACATGAACTGGATGTCCGGATGCCCGGCGGCGTAAGCGAGGATCTCACCGCCCATCGAGGACCGGTCCTGGGCCTGGCTCGACTCGTCGATCATAACCAGGTTGTGGGCGAACGTCGACCCGGTGTAGGGCCGCAGCCAGGTGTGGCTGTAGCCGATATCCGGGAGCATCTCCCGGTCCCTGGCGAACAGCTCGAGGCTCAGGCGGTCATGATGATAATGCCCGACCTGCCCCATGAACTGGAGCCGGGCCTGGATCTGGTTCCCGGCCTCTCCCCGGCCCAGCATGCCGTGCCCGCAGGCCCACAGGAGTTCCGGCTTCGAGGCCGCGGGGCGCGGCCCGAACTGGATCCTGGAGGCCCTCCCGGCGCTGTCGTAAACGGAAGCCAGGGTCCCGTCGGGCGTGACCAGGCTCTTGAGGGCCGATTCGAGGAGCGAGAGCTTCGGGACGATCCGGCGGGAGTCGAGGTCCCGGTAATGGACGCCGTCCTCGGCCCCGGCGAAGCCGTCCGGGTCGCTGTACCCTTGGATCAGGTCCAGGTTGGAGACGATGGCCTCATAGACCCCCAGCCCATAGCCGGGCGTTCCCTCTTTCCAGGCCCCGTCGGCGTAGAACTGGACTTCCAGGCCCATCTTCGTCTGGATGACCCCGCCGTGGACGAATTCCGGCTCCCCGATGATCCGGCCGCAGAGGAACCCGGCCTCGATGACCGCGCCGTCCATGTTCCCCAGGTAACGGGGATAGGTCCGGACGTAGTTCATGATCTGGCGGAAATAATCGTCGATCAGGGCGCGGGTCCGGCCGTCGAGGGTGTCGGCGATCTGGTCGTAGGCCCTGACGAGATCGGAAGGGAACTCGTTGTAGAACCAATGCCCCGTGTTCATGCGGACGGCGTGATACGGATACGCGGTCTTGGCGCCGAGGGCGGCTTCCCCCGACTGGACCGGAACGGGCATGACCCCGCCGGCGGGCGCGGGAACGATGGGGCAATCGAAGAAACAGCTGAACTCTTTCGGTCCCGACGTCCCGTGGACGGGCATCTCCGGGTAGATCTCGGCGAAGCGCCTGATGATGACCGCGGCCTTGCGCGCGTATTCGGGCTTCCGGGTCTCGTTGTAGACCGTCGCCAGGAGATAGGCGTTCTTGAGCAGCCACTCCCGCCGGAGGTTCTGCATGCAGGCCTCCATGTAGTACGGCCTGCCGTCCGGGCCGGGGTAATAGCGGTAGGCCTGGCGCGTGCCGGCCGGGGAGACGATCTCCGTCACCGAGGTCAGCGGGTATCTTTTGCTGGGATAGACCTCGCCGCAGTACTTGCACCGGATCTGGTCGGGCTTGTCCGGCGTCCATTCCAGGTTCCGGCTCGAGAACTGGATCCCCTGCGAACAGTTCGGGCAGCCCACGTTGCTGAAGCAGGCCAGGGGAGCGTTCCAGGAATCGAGCGTCTCGTCCGGGATGCTCATGACCTTCGCGGCCTGCCGCATGCCGTCCTCGGCCGAGGCGACATCGAGCCCGTAGTATGGGATCCGCAGCGGCGTCCGGAGCGGGAACACGGGATGCTTCACGGCGGCGCCGGCCGCGGCCGCTTGGCAGGGCGGCGCCGGCTGCGGGCAGAGAGCGCCGAGCAGGCCGATGGCCAGGGCGCCGGCGAGACAATGCCGGATGGCCGGCGGAAAAGCGTTTCGTCTTCGGGCCGGGGAAAAGATCATCTGACGCCTCCTTGTCAACTGAACGACCTGGCCGAAAAGCCCGACGATTATATGCGGAGGCCGACGATCATTCAACATTTTCTTCGCGATCCTGTTGACAAGACCGGCCAAATGGACTTTATTCTAACCGCCCTGACATCCTGTTCCGCTGATCGGAAGGAGGCACGGAATGAAGAAGCTGACCTTGGGGCTGGCCCTGCTGGCCGGCGCCGTAGTTTCGCATGGAGCGGCCGGCCAGGTTGCGGCCGCGATCGTGGACGCCAGGACGAGCGCGGCCGTTCAACAGGCCGTCGACAAGGTCGCGGCGGCGGGCGGCGGAACGGTCTTCCTGCCCGCCGGCGAATACATCCTGAAGTCCGCCGTCAGATTGAAAAGCAACGTCACCCTGCGGGGAGAAGGCCGGGCCACGGTCCTTAAGAGGGTCCCCTTTGTCCAGGTCGCCCTGGCCGGGGATGCCGTGAAGGGAGCCCGTGAGGTCCAGGTCAAGGGGACGGCGGGATTCGAGGAAGGGATGGAGGTCCTGTGCTGGGATGCCGCGAACTTCGATGCCGTCACGATGGACCGTTCCTGGGCGATCGTCAAGAAGGTCGAAAAGGACCGGATCGTCCTGGACCGGGACCTGCCCCACGCCTATCTCGTCGGGAAGGGCGCCATCCTGACCAACGCCTTCTACGGCATTCACGGCCTGGAGATCTCCGGGGCCAGGATCGTCGACCTGACGATCGACGGCGGCTTCAAGGACTCGGAACGCGACTTCGTCTTCACCGAGCCGGGGGGCTACGCGGGCGGAGGGGCCTACAAGACCGGGCATCAGCAGATGGGCATCCAGTTCACGGACTGCACGGATTGCCAGGTCGTCAACTGCCGGGTCTTCCACTGCGGCGGGAACGGCATCAGCGCCTCGGGCGGCGAGAACATCCGCTTCATCGGCTGCGACAGCTTCGCCAACGGCTGGCACGGCTACCATCTCGGGCTCTCCAAACAGGGGGCGACCCGCTGCGTCATGCAGGATTGCCGGGCGCATCACAACGCCATGGTCGGCGTCTATGTCTGCTGGAACGTGTTCGAAGGCGTTTTCATCGGGAACCATGTGACCGACAACAGCGGCGACGGCTTCCTGATCGGGCCCTACGACGAGCGCAACGTCTTCTCCGGCAACATCATCAGCCGGAACGGCGGCTGCGGCATCATCGCCGTACGGCGCGCGTTCGCGGGCAGGTCCAACACGTTCGTCGACAACATCATCTCCGACAACGGGGTCCCGGGCCGGACCCCGGCGATCTGGATGCAGAGCCCCGAGGACGGGATCTACGAGTATTACAGCTTCTCGAGGAACCTGATCGTCGAAACGAGGAAGGTCGAGGCCTCGGACGCCGCCGCCATCCTCATCGGCGAGAAGACGGATCACATCAGCGTTTCCGACAACATCGTGCAGGGACCGTGGAGATCGGCCGTCGAGAACCGCTCGGCGGGAAGGTCCAACAAGATCGCGGAGTAGCGTCCTCCGGGGCGGCGGGGCCGCCGGCGATGAGCGAGAAGATCAGGAGAGCGGCGAGGATCCTGCGGCAGGCGAAGCACGCCATCGCCTTCACCGGCGCCGGGATCAGCGTCGAGAGCGGCGTCCCCGCCTTCCGGGGCTCCCAGGGCCTGTGGACGCGGTACGATCCGAAGGTCCTGGAGATCGACTACTTCCTCAAGAACGGCGAAGAGTGCTGGCCTTATATCAAGGAGATCTTCTACGACCATTTCGGCCGGGCCGAGCCGAACGCCGCCCACCGGGCCCTGGCCCGGATGGAGCAGGCCGGCCTGCTGAAGTGCGTCGTCACGCAGAACATCGACAACCTTCATCAGCGGGCCGGGAGCCGCGCCGTCTACGAGTTCCACGGCAATTCGAGCCGCCTGCTCTGCCTCGAGTGCGGGGCCGCGGTCGCCGCGGACAAGGTCGATTGGGACCGCCTTCCGCCCCGCTGCCCGAAGGACCGGAGCATCCTGAAGCCGGACTTCATCTTCTTCGGCGAGGCCATCCCGCCCCAGGCCGCGCAGGCGGCGTTCGAGAACGCCGGCCGGTCGGACGTCTGCGTCGTGGTCGGTTCGACGGGCGAAGTGACCCCGGCGGCCTTCGTTCCGGTCAGGGCCAAGGAAAAAGGCGCCTTCATCATCGAGGTCAATCCGGAGGAATCGAGATTCACCCGGGAGATCACCGATATATACCTCCCGGGCAAGGCCGGCGAGGTCCTCGGGGCGATCGAGCGGGAGATCTTCGGCGATTAGGGCTCAGCGCCCGATCTTCCTCGCGGCCAGGTACGCGGCGTTGATCGCGTTCGGGACTCCGCCGATCTGCCCCGCCCAGCTCGAGCCGATCCAGAGATTCCTGACCGGCGTCGTCACCGTGGCCGCGAACGCTCCGCCCTTGTAGAAGGGCTTTTTGGGATTCCACGACCAGCCGGACGTCGCGCCGTCGGTATTGCCGGTGTAGCACTCGTACGTGAGCGGCGTCGCCGCGTCCGCGAACTCGACGGCCGCGCCGAGGCCGGGGACGATCGTCTCGGCCCGGGCCACGAGCCGGTCCCTGACCCGAGCCTTCAGCGCCCGGTAGGCCTCGGGGTCGTCGCGGCGCCAGTCGTCCTGCCAGTGCCCGGGACAGGCCGACTGGATCATGAGCGACGACCGGCCCTCGGGGGCCAGCTCCGGGTTGACGAGCGACGGCGAGTAGAGCGAGAAGCCGTCCTTGTCGAAATGGTCCGCGGCCTTCGCGTCCTCCGGGTCCACGTCTCGGTCGAGCGGCATGAACGCGGCCGAATGGCTCTTCATCTTCGACATCAGCTCGGCCCCGCTCATCCGCAGCCCGAGGTAGACGGTGAAGATGCCCTCGGATACGGCGGCCTCGCGGATCTTCCGCAGCCCGGCCTCCGGCACGATCGACGGGTCGTCGAGGAGGTTCAGGAACGTCTTCTTGTAGTCGCAGCCCGAGACGACCGCGTCGGCGGCGAACGGCTCGCCCCCGGACACGACGCCCGCGGCCGCCCCGCCCTTGGTCAGGATGCGCTCGACCGGCGAGCCCAGCCTCAGGTCGCCGCCCCGTTCCCGGAACCGGTCCGCCAGCAGGTCGGCCCAGCGCTGCATGCCGTCCTTGACGTGCCAGTAATCCTCGGCCAGGACGAGGAACATGCCGGCCTGGGTCGAGACCTCCATCTTCGGGTACCCGAGCCCGGTGAAGAACCGGAAGACGGGCGTCCCGGGCTTGAAGTACCCGGCGGCCAGCTCGTCGACGGTCATCCCCTTGACCCGGCGCTTGCTGAGGGCGAACCGCGGACCGGCGACGGCATAGGGCAGAAGCGCCTTGAGCTGCCCGAAGCCCGAGAACTGCGTCGGTATCGGCAGCAGCGCCAGCGGCCGCATGGCCGTGATGATCGGCTCGACCCGGCCCAGGTAGCCGTCGATCCCGGCCCGGTCTTCGGGGAACGCGGCCCGGAGCGCTTCCTTCAGGGCGGGCAGCGAATCCATCATGAAGTCGAACCGGGGCGAGACGACGCGCATCCTCATCCGGACGAGGGGCAGGCGGCCGGCCAGGCCGAGGTCGGCCATCAGCTTCCCGAAGACCCCGCTGCTCTCGAACGACAGCGTCCCGCTCTCGAAATAGTAGCCCTGGCGCCGGAAGCCGGCCGTGTACCCGCCGGGACGGCCGCAGGCCTCGAAGACCGTGACCTTGTGGCCGCGGTCAGCCAGGAGATTGGCGGCGGTGAGCCCGCCCAGCCCGGCCCCAATGACGGCGATCGTTTTCGGCATGACGCCCTCCTCCCGGCTCATCTTTGCCGAAAGCGAGGATAAGCCCGGCCCGGGCCGGTGTCAAGGACGTCGGACGATCTTCCGTTATCGGGCGAACGGGACGGCCAGCCGGTCCTCGACCCAGGCCCTGTCGATCGTCATCCTCCATTGGCTGTGTTTCATGGCCGAGCCCGTGTCGATCTTCAGGGCCCTCTTGTAGAAGTCCACGGCCGCGGCCCGGTTCCCGATGAGGTCGTTCATGTGACCCTGCCAGACCAGGGCGGCGAAGGCCGTCACACCGGTCTTCTCCAGGGCGGCCGTCTTCTCGAAGGCGGCCAGGCTTTCGCGGTCGCGGCCGCTGTCGTAGAGCAGCAATCCCAGCTTGAACCAGAAGCCCGAGTCCTCGATCGGCAGTCCCGCCGCCTTCCGATAGACGAGGAGCGGCGTCCCGCCTTCCTTCTCCCAGTTCAGGCTGTCGACGAAAGCGATAAGCTGGGCGGCTGTCGGCCGCTCGGGCAGGCCGGCTTTCTGGCCGGGGATGAAGGGCGTCTTCAGCCGCTCCTCGATCCAGGCCTTGTTCATGACGATCCTGTATCGATCGTGCCGCACCGGCCGCTCCGGCGCGATCGCCAGGGCGGCCTTGTAGTGGACAAGCGCGTCCGACCGGCGCCCCTTGAGGTCGTCGAGGAGGCCGAGCCAGCCGAGGGCTCCGAATTTCCAGGCGGGATCGCTCTCGAGACCGCCGGCCCTGGCAAAACAGTCCGCGGCCTCGTCGAGGCGCCCGGCCCCGTACAGTTGCGCGCCGAGGCGATACCAGGTGTCTCCGGACGAGAGGGGCTGGTCCTTCAGGGCGGCATAGACCCGCTCGGCCTCGCCCGGATCCCAGCCGAAAGCGAGCGCCGCGGCCGCGGCCGGGGATAGCGGCGGCACGGGGGTTTCGACGCGGGCCAGCTTGCGTTCGGGATCGATCACGGCCTGCCGCAGCCGCGACCGGCTTTTGAAGACCAGCGTCGTGACGGGCTTCGTCCGGTCGGTCCGCCCGAGCTGGATCGAGCCGTCCTCGAAGACGGCCTGCACCGGCACGGGCATGGACATCGTCCCGAGCCGCCTGACCCGGACCTCGGAGACGAAGCCGCCGTCGCCGGCCTCGCGGCAGTCCCGGGCCTCGACGCCGTAGCAGAGGTATTGATTCGAACGGACCCAGGCGTCGAAGAACCAGGCCAGGCTCTGCCCGCTCTCCGCCTCGGCGGCCGCCTGCAGGGCCCGCCAGCCGAGCCGCCGGCCGCCGAAGTCCGCGAGGCAGCGCTTGTAGGACCGGAGGAACGCCTCGCGCCCGAGGACGGAGTCGAGGGCGAAGATCGCCGCGGGCCCCTTGCTGTGGACGACGATGTTGTTGAAGTCGAACCGGACCGCCTCGTCCCGGCCGGCCGGGGCGTCGAGGGTCATGTCGTAGTGCATCGGGATGGCGTCGATGTAGTTCTGCATCCAGCCGGCCCGCCGGTCCGGGTCGAAGCCGCGGACGGTCATGAACTCCGTGTCGGCGAAGATGCCCATGGCGATCCAGGTCCAGGCGGGCGCGTCGGCGTCGAGGACCCACTCGCCCCAGTATTGGTGACCGATCTCATGGGAGGTGATGTGCTGCCAATGGCGCGGCGACTCGCCCTCGACGTAAGTTTCGAGGCCGTGGATGGCGACGATGCCGGTCGCGAACGGGTACCCGCCCCAGCGCCCCTCGCCGCCGGGAACGATGTTCAGGAACGGGAAGGGATAGAAGCCCAGCCAGTCCTTGTAGAAATGGACCGCGTCCACCGCCGTCTCGAGGCAGATCGCGGCGGCCTTGGCGCCCTTGTCGGTGAAGTAGGAGGTGATCAGAACGCCGTCCGTTTCGCGGGAGGCGCTCTTGAGACCGGGCAGAAGGCAGAGGCCGAAGGTCCGGGCCGCGGCGGCCTCGTAGCGCCCGGTCCGCGGATCGAGCCTGCCGCTGGCGACGACGGCGATCCCGTCGGGCACGTCGAGCCTCACCGAGAACGCGTCGTGGCGCTCGAGCCCGTCCCACCACAGCCGCGGGTACCAGCTGTCCGATGAGAACTCCGCGTGCTTCTTGCCGTCACCCGCCTCTCGGAACGAGACGGCCAGATCGACCGCGGCGCCGGGGGCAAGCGCTTCGGGCAGCGCGATCATGATCGGCCTCGGCCGCGGCCCGGCGGAGCCCCCGTCCGGCGGGAAAAGCCGCCGGCCGCACGCCGCCACTTCGAGCGTCGAGGAAGCGCCGACCGGCCAATCGAAGGCGACGGTCCCGATGGCCGACCGGCCCGTGTTTTTGAGCGTGATGGTCTCCCGTCCCTCGACGGCGCCCGCGGCGACATCCACCCGGGCGTCGATGACGTAGCGGCTGGACGGCGGGACCTCGGGCGTATAGAAGGGCCCGGCCGCCGCGGACGCATCCGGCCGCTGACGGGGCGCGCAGGCCGCCAGGGCGACCGCCAGGATCATAGCCAAGATAGAGCTGCGGCGCTGTTCCATCGGTGCGACTCCTTTTCCGATCGGACGGACTTCCAGGACGGATCTTCCAACATTATGACGCCCGAAGAAAGCGGAAAGTTGCTTCGGCCCTGGCGGAGCCCTTCCCGCGGGCCGTGGCGGAATCCCCCCGGTTGTGCTCTAATAGAACCCTGCTTCGGACGGTCATTCGGAGGGAACGAAATGAAGAACGTTATCATCATCGGCGGCGGCGTCACGGGCGTGCTTTCCGCCTGGGAGCTGGCCCGCGCCGGCCACGCCGTCACCCTGGTCGAGGCCCGGGCCCTGGGCAACGGGTCGAGCTCCCGGTCGGCGGCCGCCATCCGGGCCCAGTTCGACGTGCCCTCGACGGTCCGCGGCCTCGTCTATGCCGAGCGCTTCTTCAGGGATTGGACCCGGACCTTCCCGCAGAGCCAGCCCTGCTTCAAGGAGAACGGCTACCTCTTTCTCTATAACTACGCCGCGGATCCCGAGGCCATCCGCAGGACGGTGGAGATCCAGCGCGCCGCCGGACTGGCCGAGGTCGAGTTCCTCGACAAGGCCGGCGTCGACGAGCGCTGGCCCTACCTGGACACGACCGGCGTCGCCTCGGCCAGCTGGTGCCCGCGCGACGGCTTCCTCTTCCCGGCCATCATCTACCAGGATGGGGCCGAGGCCGCCCGGGCCCTCGGCGCGGCCATCGTCCAGAACGACCCCGTCGTCGGCGCGGAGACATCCGGCGGGCGCGCCGCGGCCGTGCGGCTCGCCTCCGGCCGGCGGATCGAGGGGGACGTCTTCGTCAACGCCACCGGCTTCCTGGCCAACGCGACCTCGAAGCTCTTCGGCGGGCGGGAGCTGCCGATCAAGGTCGAGCGCCGCTATCTCTACTTCCTGGCCGGGCTCAAGGCCGACAGCGACTGGGGCCTCGGCCTCGAGGAGTTCCCCCGCCTGCCCATGATCGTCACCCCCACGGGCGCCTACTGCCGGCCCGATAACGCCCAGCTCATGATCGGCTGGCTGCAGTTCGCCCGGCCCGCCGCCGCCACGCTGGACAACCAGGACGAGATCGAGCCCGGTTTCGGCCCCGGCCTGGGCGAGTACGGGCCGGCGGTGCGCAAGGAGATCGCCCAGGTCCTGCCCTCGGTCGAGGACATGGGCAAGATCGCCGCGGCCACCTCTGGCTTCTACGACACGACGCCCGACCACAATCCCCTCTTCGGCTACGACGGGAGGGTCGAGAACCTCGTCCACGCCGCCGGGATGAGCGGCCACGGCGTCATGCACGCGCCGTTCTCGGCGCTGATCGTGGCCGAGCTCGTCGGCCGCGGCCGGGACGCGGCCTCGCTCGACCTGCCGTCCGGCCTCGGTCCCGTCGACCTGGGCCTCTTCGCTCTGGAGCGGTCCTTCGACCGGGCCGAGGGCATGGTCATCTGATCGATTTGACGCGGACGATCCCCCTGGGGCGTTCCTGCAGGGTCGAGATGCTCAAGTCATTCCGGCGAGGCGGGAAGCAGTGCCACCTCGTCGCGCATCTGGCTTAAGTTCAGAAACCTCCGCTCCCCGGCCTCGAGAGCCCGGCTCGCTCAGCTCTCCCGGACCTTGGCGATCGAGCAGACCCGGTCCTTGTCCTCGAGGTTGATGATGCGGACGCCCTGCGTCGCCCGGCCCGAGGAGCGGACCTGGGTCGTCGGGATGCCGATGACCTTGCCCTCGACGGTGATGATCAGGAGGTCCTCCTCGTTGATGCCGACCATGGCCAGCGCGTTGCCGACCTTGGGCGTGATGCGCAGGTTGAGGACGCCCTGCCCGCCGCGGTGCTTGATCGGGTACATCTCGGACGCGGTCTTCTTGCCGTAGCCGCGCTCGGTCGCGGTGAAGACGAACTTGTCGTCGGGCCCGACGATGATCATGCCGATGACCCGGTCCTTGGGCTTGAGGCGGATGCCCCGGACGCCCGAGGCCGTCCGGCCCATCGGCCGGACGTCGGCCTCCTTGAACTGGAGGGCCCGGCCGAGCTTGGTGCCGATGACGATGCTGTTCTTGCCGTTCGAGACCCGGGCCGAGAAGAGCTCCGACTTCGGCCGGATGTTCATGGCCAGGATGCCGCCCTTGCGGACGTTCCGGAAATCCGAGAGCCGCGTCTTCTTGATGACGCCGTCGGTGGTGAGCATGACCACGAACTCGTTCTCGCTGAACTCCTTGACCGTGACGACGCTGGCCGGCCTCTCCCCCGGCTGGAACTCGAGGAGGTTGGCGATGGGCTTGCCCCGTCCGGAGACGCCGACGTCGGGGACGTCCAGGGCCTTGAGCCAGTAGAGCCGGCCCTGGTTGGTGAAGACCAGGAGATAGCTGTGGGTCGAGCAGACGTAGAGGTCCTCGACCACGTCCTCGGCCTTCATCTCGATGCCCTTGCGGCCCTTGCCGCCCCGGGCCTGGAACTTGTACGAGGTCAGCGAGGTCCGCTTGATGTAGCCGCTCGAGGTGTAGACGACGGCCACGTCCTCCTCCTTGACCAGGTCCTCGGGCCGCAGCTCCGAGACGGCCTCGTCCCGGATCTCGGTCCGCCGCTCGTCGCCGTACTCCTCCTTCATCTCCCTGAGCTCCTGGACGATGATGGCGAAGACGAGCTTCTCGTCCTTGAGGATCCTGCGGAGCTCGGTGATCCTCTTCTTGATCGCGGCGTACTCCTCCTGGATCTTCAGGCGCTCGAGCTGGCTCAGCCGCTGGAGCTGGAGCTCGAGGACGGCCTGGGCCTGGATCTGGCTCAGGCCGAACTTCTCCATGAGGCCACGGCGGGCCTCGTCCGTGGTCTTCGACGCGCGGATGAGCTTGATGACGGCGTCGAGGTTGTCGAGGCAGATGACCAGGCCTTCCAAGATGTGGGCCCGCTCCTCGGCCTTGCGCAGCTCGAAGCGCGTCCGCCGCAGGATGACCTCCTTGCGGTGGGCGATGAAGTACTTCATCATCTCGATCAGGGACAGCGTCTTCGGCTGCTTGTCGACGATGGCCAGCATGATGATGCCGAAGGAGACCTGCAGCTGGGTGTGCTTGTAGAGGTTGTTGAGGATGATCTCCGCGAGCTCACCGCGCTTGACCTCGACGACGACACGCATGCCCTCGCGGTCGGACTCGTCGCGGATGTCGGCCACGCCCTCGATCCGCTTCTCGTTGACCAGCTGGGCGATCGATTCGAGGAGGCGGGACTTGTTGACCTGGTACGGGATCTCAGTGATGACGATCTTGTCCTTCTCGCCCTTGGCCCCCCGCTCGATGACGGTCTTGGCCCGGAGGTGGACGATGCCCTTGCCGTCCTTGTAGGCGTCGAGGAAGCCCTGGCGGCCGTAGATGATGCCGCCGGTCGGGAAGTCGGGGCCCTGGACGTGCTTCAGGACGTCCTTGAGCGGGGCGTCGGGGTGCTCGATGAGGTGGATGACGCCGTCGCAGATCTCGCCGAGGTTGTGGGGCGGGATGTTCGTGGCCATGCCGACGGCGATGCCGTTGCTGCCGTTGACGAGGAGATTCGGGAACTTCGAGGGCAGGACCTCGGGCATGGTCAGGCTCTCGTCGTAGTTCGGGATGAAGTTGACCGTTTCCTTGTCGATGTCGGCCATCAACTCGTGGGCCAGCTTCTTCAGCCGGACTTCGGTGTAGCGCATGGCCGCCGGCGGATCGCCGTCGATCGAACCGAAGTTTCCCTGGCCGTCGACGAGGAGGCAGCGCAGGCTGAAGTCCTGGGCCATGCGGACGAGCGTGTCGTAGGCGGCCGTGTCGCCGTGGGGATGGTACTTGCCGATGACGTCGCCGACGATGCGGGCCGACTTCTTGAAGGGCTTGTTGTAGTAGGTGCCGCTCTCGTACATGGCGTAGAGGACGGCGCGGTGGACCGGCTTGAGGCCGTCCTTGATGTCGGGGATGGCCCGGCCGATGATGACGCTCATGGCGTAGTCGAGATACGACTGGCGCATCTCCTCTTCGAGGCTGACGACCGGGAAGTGCTCTTTCGGCTGTTCGCTGTCCATGAAAACTCCTTCTCAGAACCCTTGACCGGCCTGGCTCATCAGATGTCGAGGTTCAGGGCCTCCAGGGCGTTGGTCTCGATGAACTTCTTGCGCTCGTCAACCTCGTCGCCCATGAGGATGGTGAAGATGCGGTCGGCCTCGGCGGCGTCGACGACGGAAACCTTGAGCAGGGTGCGTCGCTCCGGGTCCATGGTCGTCTCCCAGAGCTGGGTCGCGGTCATCTCGCCCAAGCCCTTGTAGCGCTGTATGGAGATACCCTTCTTGCCCCGTTCGAAGAGGTAGTCGAGGAGCTTGTTCTCGTTCTCCAGGATCTCCTTCTCGGCCCCGTCGCCGTTGGTCAGGACGGCGTAAGGTCCCTTCGTCTCGTCGAGCTCCTGGGTGATGCGGTAGAGGTTCTTGTATTCGGCCGAGGTGACAAGGTCCATGCCGATCTTGCCGGTGGCGGCCATGCCGTTGAGCTGATAGCCGAACTCGATCTCGAAGACGCCGTACTCCTCGTCGCGGGCCAGCTTCGTCGTGAAGCCCTTCTCGGCGACGAGCTTCATGACCTTCTCGACGTTCTTCTTCGAGCTCAGGAACTCCTGGCTGTCGACGCCGTTGTGGACGAGGAGGTCGATGAGAAAGAGCGGGAAGTTCTTGCGCTCGAAGAACTGGGCATAGCTCTTCTTGGCCATGAGGTTGCGGAAGAACTTGCGGAATTTGTCGCCCTCGAGGACATCCTTGCGGTTGCCGGCCCTGACCTTGAATTCGTCGGAGATCTTGCGGACCATGAATTTCTCGTACTCGCGCTCGTCCTTGATGTACTGGATGTCCCGGCCCCGGGTGACCTTGTACAGGGGCGCCTGGGCGATGTAGAGGTGTCCCTGCTCGATGAGCTGGGCCATCTGGCGGTAGAAGAAGGTCATGAGCAGGGTGCGGATGTGGGCGCCGTCGACGTCGGCGTCGGTCATCATGATGATCTTGTGGTAGCGGAGCTTGGCCAGCTTGTCATCGCTCTCCTCGACCCCGACGCCCAGGGCGGCGAACATGACCCCGATCTCCTCGTTCTTGATGATCTTGTCGAAGCGGGCTTTCTCGACGTTGAGGATCTTGCCCCTGAGGGGCAGGATGGCCTGGAAGCGGCGGTCGCGGCCCTGCTTGGCCGAGCCGCCGGCCGAATCGCCCTCGACGATGAAGATCTCGGAGGTGGCCGGGTCGCGGTCCTGGCAGTCGGCCAGCTTGCCGGGGAGCGAGGTCGACTCGAGGAGCCCCTTGCGGCGGGAGAGCTCGCGGGCCTTGCGGGCGGCCTCGCGGGCCCGGGCCGCGTCGATGATCTTCATCACGACCTTTTTGGCGACCGTCGGGTTCTCCTCGAGGAAGGCCGAGAGCTGCTCGTTGACGATGGACTCGACGATGCCCTTGACCTCGGAGTTGCCGAGCTTGGTCTTGGTCTGGCCCTCGAACTGGGGATCGTGGATCTTGATCGAGAGGACGGCGGTGATGCCTTCCCGGCAGTCGTCGCCGGTGATGCTTTCGCTGAGGTCCTTGAGAAGGTTGTGAGCACCGGCGTAGGCGTTGAGGGACCGGGTCAGGGCGGCCTTGAAGCCGATGACGTGGGTCCCGCCCTCGGTCGTGTTGATGTTGTTGACGAAGGAATAGATCGTCTCGGCGTAGGACATGTTGTACTGGATGGCCAGGTCCACGCCGACGCCTTCGCGCTCGCCCTCGAACACGACCGGCTTGGGGTTGATGGTCTGCTTGTTCTGGTTGAGGTACTCGACGAACTCGCGGATGCCGCCCTTGTACTGGAACTCGTGAGACTTGTTGGTCCGCTCGTCGGCGATGGTGATCTTGAGGCCCTTGTTGAGGAACGAGAGCTCGCGCAGGCGCTGGGCCAGGATCTCGAAGTTGTACTCCGTCGTCTCGAAGATCTCCTCGTCCGGCCAGAAGGTGACCTTGGTCCCCGTCTTCTTGGTCTTGCCGATCTGCTTGAGCTTGGTGACGGGATTGCCGCGCTCGTAGCTCTGGGTGAAGATGCCGCCCTCGCGCTTGACCTCGAGGTCGAGCCGTTTCGACAGGGCGTTGACGACCGAGACGCCGACTCCGTGGAGGCCGCCGGAGACCTTGTAGCTCTTCTGGTCGAACTTGCCGCCGGCGTGGAGGACGGTCATGACGACCTCGGCGGCCGACTTGCCCTCCTTCTTGTGCAGGCCGACGGGGATGCCGCGGCCGTTGTCGACGACGGTGATCGAATTGTCGACGTGGACGAAAACGTTGATCTCGGTGCAGAAGCCGGCCAGGGCCTCGTCGACGCTGTTGTCGACGACCTCGTAGACGAGGTGGTGCAGGCCCTCCGGCCCGGTGCTGCCGATGTACATGGCCGGGCGCTTGCGGACGGCCTCGAGGCCCTTGAGGACCTTGATGCTCTCAGCGGTGTACTTTTCTTGGGTCATATCCGTTCACTTATAAAAAAAATGCCGGCTCCCGGGGCCGCGACCTCACGGGATCCGGGGGCCATTTTTTCCAGAAGTTATTTTATCAAAAAAGGGCCCTCCGAGGCAAGTTATTTCTTCGTTTTTGCTCAATTTTAAATTGTTTTTATTCATCATGTTACGGGCCGAAATCGGGCCCGCCGGCGCCCCCCGGTCCCGGGACACGAAAAAAGACGCCGGCGGGAGCTATTTTTTCTCACAGTTAGGAGGGTGGAACCGGCTAAAATAAGGCCGCAGGCTTACTTATTGCTCCGGCGGGACGAGGGGCCCTGTCTTCGCCGAAGCTCCTGGCGGCCTCCCTTTGGCGAAGACCGGGCCACGCATTTTTGCTATAATCCCGGCGTGCCCGCCAATCTCCCCCCGGAATATCACAGGATCGAGGCCGAGCTGCGCACGGCCCGGACGGCGGAAGAGAAGATCGGCATCTACGAGCGCCTGATCGCCGTCATCCCCCACCACAAGGGCACCGACAAGCTCATCGCCATGTACCGGCAGAAGATCGCCAAGGCGCGCGAGGAAGGAGAGCGCCAGGCCTCGACGGCCAAGCACGCCCCGACGCACAAGATCGAGAGGACCGGCGCCGGCCAGGTCGTGCTGGCCGGCCCGCCCAACGCCGGGAAGTCCAGCCTGGTCAAGGCCCTCACGGGCGCCGAGGCGGAGGTCGCCGATTATCCGTTCACGACCCGTCAGCCCGGCCCCTACATGATGCCCTTCGAGAACGTCAAGGTCCAGCTCGTCGACACGCCGCCGGTCTCGGGCGATCTCATGGAGACCTGGTTTCCGGAGATGGTCAAGACGGCCGACGCGGTGCTGCTCGTCGCCGACCTCTCCGACCCGGACGCGGCCGGGGCCCTCGACGGCATCGTCGGCCGGCTCCTGGAGCGCAAGGTCGAGCTGGTCCGAGCCGACACCGACGTGCCGCCGCCGTATTTCCCCTTCCGCAAGCGGACGGCGCTGGCCGCGAACAAGATCGACCTCGAAGGCGCGCCCCAGGCCTTCGAGGAGCTCAACGTCCTGCTCGAAGGTCCCTACGAGCGGATCGCCGTTTCGGCCGGGACCGGCCGCGGCCTCGAGCCGCTGCGGCGGGCCGTCTTCGGGCTCCTGCGGGTCGTCCGGGTCTACAGCAAGATCCCGGGCAAGAAGACGGAAAGGGACTCGCCCTTCACGCTCCGGACCGGCAGCACCGTGATGGACATGGCCAGGGCCGTCCACAAGGACTTCGCCGAGAAGCTGCAGTACGCCCGGGTCTGGAACGCCTCGGGGCTCGACGGCCTGCGGGTCAACCGCGACTACGTCCTGGCCGACGAGGACATCGTCGAGCTGCACATCTGAAACTCACCAGATTTTCGGCAGAAGTTTCCAGCGCACGGAACGGGCGTAGTCCGCATATCCCGGAAGTTCTTTCTGGAGCGTCCGGTCTTCAAGAGCGGTCCGCAGGACGAACAGCCCGGTGATGAGCCCGGCCGGGATGAGGGCGTAGAGCGAGCCGAGCATGACCGGGACGCAGAGAACGGTCACGATGATGCCGACGTACATCGGGTGGCGGACGATCCGGTAGGGCCCCGTCGTGCAGACGGCGTGACCCCGTTCCCCCTGGATCCTCACGTACTCGGCGAGGAAGGTGTTCTCCCGGAAAACTCCCATGAGGAGGGCCCCTGCGGCGAGCATACCCAGAAGCGCGAGCCCTTGGACGCCCAGGGGAACGCGGGACCAGCGGAACCTGACGGCGTCGAGGGGTGCGACGATGAGCATGACGCCCAAGAGCACCGTGTAGGCCCGAAGGATCTTCCTGTCCCAGGGTTTGATGCCGGGCCGCGCCGCCCCGGCCATCCGCTCCTTGAGCAGCGCCGGATCGCGGCGTTTGAGCCAGAACATCAGTCCGATCAGGGCCCCGTCATAGACGCCCAAGAGGACCCAGAAAGCCGGCCAGCGGAACGTGCCCGCGGCCGCGAACACGAGCCCGACCAGGGCGAAGCCGAGGACGACATTAATGACCCGCGCTTTCTTCGTCGCAAAGGCCATATGCACCTCCCGCGGAAGAGGGCGCCCCCGCTCGGCGACTCCCCTATTGCCGGAAATTCATGACCGGCTCGTCGCTGATGTCCATGATGGTCATGAACAGCAGCTGGGCCAGGTCCTCCATGATCTCCGGGGTGATGAGCTCGAGCGAGTCGCGGGTGTTGTGGTAGGTCGAGTAGGGCGGCTCCGGGCCGCCGTCGGCGCCGAAGGTCAGCGAGGGCACGCCCTTCCAGAAGAACCAGGCCGAATCCTGGCGCGGCCGCCCGGGGTAGGAGGCCGGGCCGGTGCTGAGGACCCGGTGGATATAGCTCGCGTTGGCCTTCTCGACGAACTTCCAGAAGCCGGGATAGTTCGTCCCGCCCGAGGCCCCGATCCGGTCGCCGGTCCCCGGCCCTTCCATGTTGATGAAGACGGCCGTCTTGTCGAGCGGATAGATCGGGTGATCGGTGTAATAGTGCGAGCCCTGCGTCCCCTGGTCCTCGCTCTGCTCCTCGCTGCCGAAGAAGAAGAACACGACGGTCCGCCTGGGCTTGATCGCGCTCTTGGCCATGGCCTCGGCCACGCCCAGGGTGACGGCGGCGGCGGTGGCGTTGTCGTTCGCGCCCGGCATGAGCTTCCACATCCGGCCGAGGTGGTCGAGGTGCCCGCCGATGATGATGACCTCGTCCTTGAGGACCGGGTCGGACCCGGTGATCTTGCCGATGAGGTTGATGCCGACGCCGTCGGGATGGTGCTCGGTCCGGTTGCCGATGGTCATCGTCTTGCCCGTGGCGAACGACTGCGGCTTGAGATCCTTGCGGATGCGGGCGACGACATCGGCGCGGCTCCGGCCCGTCCCGGCTAAGACGTCGGCGACGACGGTCTGGCCGACATGGTGGTAGACGAAGCCCTCGACGTAGGCGTTGTTGGGATTGCCGATGGGCCCGTAGTTGTAGAGCATGCCGGCCGCTCCGTGCGCCGCGGCGTTCCTGAGCTTGTACTGGTGGAAGGAGTAGGGCCGCCACTTCTTGAACAGCTCGAGCGTCTTCTCGCCCGGCCCGACCGGGACCTCGCTCTCTATCAGGACGATCTTGCCCTTGACGTCGAGCCCCCTGTAATCGTCGTAGCCGAGCTCTGGAGCGGAGATGCCGTAGCCGGCGTAGACGACCTCGGCCTTGACCGTGCCGGAGCCGGACGTGCCGCCGGGGATGAAGTCGTCCTCGTAGCGATAGGATTTCGTGATCGTCCCGCCCTTGCCGGCGGGGATGGTCATCTCGCAGACGCCGCCGGGCAGGACGACGGTGTAAGGATTGGGGAAAAGCTGGCGGTACGTGCCGTTGTCGCCGCCGGGCTCGACGCCCCAGCCGCTGAGCAGGGACTCGACCCAGGCGACGCAGGCCTCGTACTCCTTCGTCCCGGTCAGCCGGCCGCCGTACTTCTCGGAGACGAGCTCGGCGACGTAGTTATAGAGCGGCTGGCTCTGGATGAGGTGCATGGCGGCCAGCAACCTGGCCTCGTCGGTCTGCGGGGCCGGGGCCGGCCGGCCCGGCTGGGCCCGCAATCCCGCGCCAGCGGCGGCGAGAGCGAGGAGGGCGGCGATCATCGTGCGGCGGGAGCGTGTCAAGGTCATTGCTTTTCCTCCTTCGTGATCGAACCGAGGGGCTATTCTACGGTCGGGCCGCCGCGCAAGTCAAAGCCGTTCTTCCCGCCCGCGGCGGCCGGATTGATTCGGCCGGCCGATTCTGCTATTTTGGCCTTTAAGGAGCGCATTCCAGGAGGCATCCATGACCCGCAATCTTCTCCCCGTCCTCGCCGCCGCGATCGTTTTCGCCGGCGGGCTGGCCCTGGCCCAGGTCCCGGCCGCCAATCCCAAGGTCCTTCTCAAGACGACGATGGGCGACATCACCATCGAGCTCTATCCGGCCAAGGCGCCGATCACCGTCAAGAATTTCCTGGCCTACGTCAGCGAGAAGTTCTACGACGGGACGATCTTCCATCGCGTCATCCCGAGCTTCATGATCCAGGGCGGCGGGATGACGGCCGACATGCACGAGAAGCAGTCCGGAGGGACCATCAAGAACGAATCCGGCAACGGGCTGACCAACGCCCGCGGCTCCGTGGCCATGGCCCGGACAAGCGAGCTCGACAGCGCCACCTGCCAGTTCTACATCAACCTGGTGGACAACTTCCGGCTGGACGAGATGAAGTACTGCTCCTTCGGCCAGGTCGTGGCCGGCCTGGACGTCGTCGACGCCATCGCCAGGGTCCAGACCGGGAGCAAGCGCGGCCACCGCGACGTGCCGCTCGAGCCGATCACGATCCTCTCGGCGACGGTCGTCAAGTAAGCAGGGTTGTTCAACGCCATCTTCCCGTTCCTGCACCTGGGGGCCCTTCTGGGCCTCCTGGCCTACGCCTTCGTCTCGCTGGCGCGGGGCAACGTCCCCCGCTTCGGCGTCATCGTCATCCTGCTGGCCATCTACTATGTCTTCCTCCTCCATCCGGGGGTGAAGAAGGAGATCGCCCGCCGCCGGGCCCTCAGAGAACAGAACCGCGGCCGCTGATCCTGGCCGAGGGCATTCGTCGGAGCGGGGCGGAAGATCAGCGCGGCGAGGGGGTGATTCCCGAGGCTCGCATTTACTTTTCGGGGGGATGCGGCTAGAATCTGGGCATGAAAACGCGCGTCCCGGTCTTGATTCTGATCCTGGCGTTGGCCTCCCCGCAGGTTCTCCCGCCTGCGGCCGCCCAGGCGCCCGGCCAGGATCTCAAGGACGGCCTGGCGGCGATCAGCCCGGCCGAGGCCTATGACATCGTGAAAACCCTGGCCGGTCCGGAGTTCGCCGGACGCCTGACCGGCCATCCCGGCTACGCCGCCGCCGCCCGGTGGGCCGCCGGGAAGTTCGCCGCCTGGGGCCTCAAGCCCATCCCGGGCAAGGGCGGCTACCTCCAGCCTTACCCCTCGCCGTACACCGTCGTCGACAAGGCCGAGATGACCGTCTTCCTCCCGGCCGGGCCGCCGGACCCGGCCAAGGCGCCGGCCTACAAGGAGATGAAGCTCGTTCCGGAGAAGGACTTCCTGCCCCTGCTCTACTCCGACAGCGGCGACCGGACGGCCGACGCGGTCTTCGCCGGCTGGGGCATCTCGGCCCCGGAGATCGGCTACGACGATTACGCCGGCCTCGACGTGAAGGGCAAGTTCGTCCTCTGCTTCCGCGGCACGCCGGACGGGGACGACCCGAGATACCAGCATCATGACGAGCACCGGACCCGGATGAAGGCGGCCCTCGACAAGGGCGCGCTGGGCATCGTCTATATCTACGACGAGATCGCCTCCAATCCGAACGGCGATTTCCTGGCCGGCTTCACCCCGGCCATGATCAGCCTGAAGATCATGGATGCCGTCCTCGAGGATGCCGGCTCGACCGCGGCCGATCTGAGAAAGGCTCTGCTCACCTACAAGCGGCCGGTCTCTTTCCCGCTCCGGGCCAGGATCCGTCTGGCCGTTCAGTCGCGGCACTTCCCCCAGGCCGTCGGCTGCAACGTCGTCGGCTTCATCGAGGGCTCCGACCCGAGGCTCCGCCGCGAATGCGTCGTCATCGGCGGGCACTTCGACCACACCGGCTCCCACCTGGGCCTCCTCTTCCCCGGCGCCGACGACAACGCCAGCGGCAGCGCCACCGCCATGGAGGCGGGCAAGGCCTTCGCCAGGCTCGCCCGCAAGCCCAAGCGGTCGATCGTCATCGCCCTCTTCGGCGGCGAGGAGATGGGCCTCCAGGGCTCGACCTGGTTCGCCGAGCACCTCCCCGCCCCGTTCGACAAGGTCGCGGGCATGATCAACTTCGACATGACCGGCGAGGGCGACGGCCTCTGGGGCGCCGCCGGGGCCGAGCCGCCCGATTTCGCCAAGGCCCTCGAAGCGGCCGACAGATCGGTCAAAGTCCTCCGCGGCCTGGGGACGATCCGGGGCGTCGGCGTCCGCGGCTCGGACTTCGCGCCGTTCTTCGCCAAGGGCATCCCGGCCGCCACCCTGGGCTCCAACGGCCCTCATCTCGCTTATCACCAGACCGGGGACACGATCTACCGGATCAATCCCGACATCATGGCCGACGCGGCCAGGCTGGCCCTTCTGGCCGGCTACGCCTGGGCCGACCGTTGAGCAGGGCCATGAGGATCGCCAAAGAAGGCCTGCCCTTCATCCTCTCCTCCCTGGCCGCGGCCGCGCTGGTCCTGGCCCTCGGCTGGTGGCCGCCGGCGATCCTGTTCCTGCTCTTCGCGGCGGCCTTCACCTTCTTCTTCCGCGATCCCGAACGCCTGCCGCCCGCCGGCGAGCGCCTGCTCGTCTCCCCCGCCGACGGCGAGGTCCTCGGGGTCGAGTCCCTGCCCGGCCACCCGGACCTGCCCGGGCCCGTGACCAGGGTCACGATCTTCCTGTCCCTGCTCAATGTCCACCTGGTGCGGTCCCCGCTCGCGGCGACGGTCGCCCGGTCCGAGTGCCGCGCCGGGAAGTTCCTCAAGGCCTCACGGCCCGAGGCCGGCGAGGTCAACGAATCACGGACGCTCCTCCTCACGGGGGGCCCGGCCGACATCGTCCTGAAGATGAGCGTCGGCGTCGCCGCCCGCCGCATCAAGGCTTTCGTCAAGGCCGGCGACGCTGTCGCCCGCGGCCAGAGGATCGGCCTGATGTACTTCGGCTCCCGGGTCGAGCTGACCCTGCCCGGAACGGTGGCGGTCCGGGTCGCGCCCCACGACAAGGTCAAAGGGGGGCTGACCGTCCTCGGCGAGGTTCCGCAATGAAAATGAAACAGAAGAAACCGATCTACGGCCTCAACGTCCTGCCCAGCCTGTTCTCCCTGACCAACCTGTTCTTCGGGTTCATGAGCATCCTCCTGACCTTCCACGGGCGCTACCGCTGGGCCGGGCTCATGATCATCATCGCCGCCCTGATGGACGGCCTCGACGGCCTGGTCGCCCGGGCCACACATACGCCGTCCGATTTCGGCATCGAGCTCGACTCCCTGGCCGACGCCGTGTCCTTCGGCCTGGCCACGTCGCTCCTGATCTATTACTGGGGCATGGAGATGGCCGGCCCGCCGGCCGTTTTCTTCGGCTTTGTCTTCCTGAGCGCCGGCGTCCTGCGCCTGGCCCGCTACAACGTCCGCAGCCACGTCCCGTCCGACCGCAAGCACTACCAGGGCCTGACCGTGCCCTCGGCGGCCATCTTCATGTCCTCCCTGGTCAACTTCCACCCGGTCCCCCTGGCCGCCCGCGAATCGGGATTCCTGATCGCGGTCATCACGCTCCTCATCTCCCTGTGCATGGTCAGCACTTTCCCCTACCCGAACTACATCAAGGCCTTCATCGGCCGGCGGGTCAACATCCGCACCGGCCTGATCGTGGCCGTCATCCTCTTCGGGGTGCTCTTCTACGCGCGCTATTTCCTGCTGCTGTTCTTCGGGCTGAACGTCCTCTCCGGCCCGGTCGCGGCCCTGGTCAGGGCGCTCAGGAAGAAGCCGCACCGGAAGGCCCGGACGGAAAGCCCCCACCCGGCGACTCCGCCCGAGGGAGGGGCGGCCGCCGGATGACCCTCGGAGGAGCGCCGCCGGAACGCCCGGCCCGGCCGAGGGCGCGGCTCCGCCTGGCCCGTCTCGCGGCGGTCCTGGCCGTCGCGGCCGCGCTGATCGCCGCCCTGGTCCTGCTGGCCCGGGTCGTCTTCCCGCCCGCGCCGCCAGAGCCTTTCCGGCCCCTGCCCGCCGCCGAGGCGCCCGGCCCGCCGGCCCCGCCCGAGCTCGTCATCGAAAAGATCATCGTGCCGGCCCGTTCGAACCTGGCCGACCTGCTCAAGCGGCGCGGCTTCACCGCACGCGAGATCCACGATCTCGGACAGGCGGTCAAGCCGGTTTACGACCTGGCCCGGCTCAGGGCCGGCCAGGAGCTGCGCCTGGCCTCGCTTCCGGACGGCCCCTGGCAGCGGCTGGAATACGACGTCGACGAGACCCGCTACCTGGTCATCGACCGCGACGGCGCCGGGGTCCGGGCGGAGATGAGGTCCGTGCCCGTCGAGTACAAGACGGCCTTCGTCGCCGGGATCATCGAGGACAGCCTGATCGCCGCCCTTAACAAGGCCGGCGAGGAGGATTCGCTGGCCATCGACCTGGTCGAGCGCTGCTTCGGCTGGGACATCGACTTCAACACCGACCTGCGGCGGGGCGACGCGTTCCGCATCTATTTCGAGCGGCGCTACCTGGCCGGCCGGCCGGCCGGCTACCGCAACATCTTGGCCGCCGAGTTCGTCAACGAAGGGAAGACCTACCGGGCCTACCGCTTCGCCTACCCCGACACCAAGGCCTGGGACTACTTCGACGAGACCGGCGGCTCGCGGCGGAAGGACTTCCTGCGCTCGCCGATCAAGTTCGCCCGGATCACCTCGCGCTTCTCGTCCAGCCGCTTCCACCCGATCTACAAGATCTTCCGGCCCCACTACGGCGTCGACTACGCGGCGCCCGTCGGGACGCCGGTCCAGGCCACGGCCGACGGCGAGGTGACCTTCGCCGGCCGGGAGGGAGGGTCCGGCAACATCGTCCGGATGCGGCACAGGAACGCTTACGAGACCGCCTACCTCCATCTCAGCCGCTTCGGGCCCGGAGTGCGCAAGGGCGCCTCGCTCCGGGGCGGCGACATCATCGGCTATGTCGGCTCGACGGGCGATTCGACGGGCCCCCACCTGGATTACCGCATCTACTTCCACGGCGGCCCGGTCAACCCGTTAGGCCACAAGTTCAAGCCGGCCGAGCCCCTGCGCAAGGAATTCCTGGAGGATTATCGGAAGGAGGTCGCCCGGCTGGATGTCGCCCTGCGGCTGCCGGAGATCCTCCGGGCGGCGAGCCTGACGCCGGCCGTCAGTTTTTGACCTTCCCGCCGCCTTCTCCGCTCTTTGAACCGTTGTTCCCCCCCGCCGACGAGGTCCGTTCGGACCCGCCGCGGGCGGTGGCCGTCGAGGCGGACGAGGTCGCTGTGGCGCCGGAGCCCGAAACGCCGGAACCGCCGCCGGACGCGGACACGGGAGCGGAGGCGACGACGCCGTGCGAGGTCAGCCGGGCCGACGGGCCGGAGGTCCTGTCCCTGTCGCGTGACGCGATCCTCAGCTCGGGGCAGCGGATCTCGTTCCGCATGCTCCCGTACTCGATATGGACGCCGAGCTCGCGGGCCACGCGCTGGTCGGGGTTCCAGTCGCGGAAGCGGGCCGTCGCCGGGGCCGACGCGCGGACGGGCGCGGCGGCGCGGACGGCCGGCCCGGCGGGCGCGCCGCCGCGGATCTGGGGCGCGGACGGCATGGCCTTCGGCCGCGGAGCGGCGGCCGGGCCGTCTGCGCCGCGGAAGATGCGGGCGGCCTCGCGGCGCGGGTCGGCGACGCGCCGGGGCGCGACGTTCGCGCGGGACGCCGGCGCACCTTGTTTCGGGACCTTGTCCCAGGTCAGGGCCTTCTCGTGGACGGCCCGGGCCGAGAGGTCCCCCCCGGCGACGAAGACAAGCTGGCCCGGCACGGCGGCCGCGCTTTCCCGAAGGCCGGCGTCGCCGGCCCGATAGGCCGCGGTCACCTTCTTGACGACGCCCTTGAGCTCCGAGGGAACCGGCAGCGAGCCCGCGGCGGGCTGCTTCAGCGCGTCCTTGCGGACGCCGGTCCGGTCCGGGACGAAGACCCCTCCCGCCCCTCCTCCGTTGCGGAGCCAATCATAGTTCCAGGCCCCGTTCATGTAGCGGAAGTAGGAGATCCAGGCGGGATCGGATCCGTACATATAGGGATCGCTCAGCCAATCGAACATGCTCCAGGGCCGCCAGCAGGCGTACCCGAAATAGAAATCCCAGGCCACCCAGGCCGGGGCGAACGTCGAGCCGGGGAGCCAGAACCAGCCGCGCTTCTTGTCCCACTGCCAGATCCCGAGGTGATAAGGGACCCAGCCCCAGGGCTCCTCGGACACCCAGAACATCTGTCCGCCGGTATAGGACCAGCGGCCGTAGAAATAGGGGCTCCAGCCCCAGGGATAGCGGCCGTTGTCGATGTAGGGGCGCCAGACATAGCCGTAGAGGTCGTCCCAGAGCCATTCGCCGTAGCGGTTGCCGTAGGCCTGGGCGAAATAGAAGACGGCCGGGGGCAGCTTCTGGATGGGCTTGGGCAGGGCCGTCACCCCTTCGTGGAGAGCTTCGAAATGGGCGTTGACCTCCTTGTTCCAGAGCTCGAACGCCGAGGCATCGATCGCGGGAGCCAGCTGCGACTGGTGGTCGGCCTGGACGATCAGCCGCTCGCCCTTCCGGACCGTCCGGTCCTGGAGGCGGTCCTCCGAGGGGCCGAAGAGCAGCCGGGCCCGGCCGTATCTCACCTGGGCTTCGGTCGTCCCGTCGCCGGCCGCGGCGACGAAGGCCACCGAGTTGTGCGACAGCTTGACCGCCGCGTTCGGGGTCAGGACCTGGAACATCTCCTGGCGGTCGTATTCCTTGTACATGACGCAGAGGCGGCCCTTGGCCAGGGACAGGACGGAGATCTCGTCAAGGCTGCTCAAGCTGCGGGCCAGGATGGTCTCGACCTTCACTTCCGTGCCGAAATCGAGCCGGACGATCGTGCCGCTGTCGAACTGGATCTCGCAGCGCCGGCCGGAGGACGTCCGGACCGTGTCGCCCGGGCCGACGGGCACGTTGAGCGCGCCGTCTTCGGGCCTGACGCTTCCCTCCCGCAGGACGGACGGGGCCGCCCCTTCGGGGCCGGGCTCGATGTAGCTGATGTGGCCGAAATAGAAATCCTTCGGCCCGTTGAGGACCTTGTAGTGACCGGACGCCTGCAGGCCGGCGGCTGAGACGAGAAAGATCGCGGCAATGACCGCCCCGCTAAAACCCCTTCTCTTCATGGCCGTCCTCCCTTTCATGGACAATGGACGTCATTATAATAGCACTTTTCATGCCAAGCCCGCCGCCTTAAAGAACGGGATGGCCCTGGCCGAGGATGTCCCCATTGGAGGACTGGGCGGGCGAAAAAGGGGACGCTTCGTCCCCGTTCTCGCCCGTTGACAAGTTCCGGACCCGGCCCCTACAATGGGCGCGAAAG
Organism: Acidobacteriota bacterium; assembly: GCA_039683095.1. Taxonomy (NCBI): domain Bacteria; kingdom Pseudomonadati; phylum Acidobacteriota; species Acidobacteriota bacterium. The sequence goes on from JBDKSB010000013.1 coordinate 59,656, forward strand.
GTCGAGAGTCCATGGCCCGCCGCAAGTTCCGCAACCCGTTCCCCACGGTGGACATCATCATCGAGGTCATGGACGGCCGCCGGCGCCGGGGCATCGTCCTCGTCGAGCGGAAGAACCCGCCGCCCGGCTGGGCGCTGCCCGGCGGCTTCGTCGACTACGGCGAGACGCTCGAGGCGGCCGCCGTCCGGGAGGCCCGCGAAGAGACCTCGCTCGATGTCGAGCTCCTCGGCCAGCTCGGGGCCTACTCGGACCCGGCCCGGGACCCGCGCTTCCACACCATCTCGACGGTCTTCCTGGCCCGGGCCGCGGGCCGGCCCAGGGGCGGCGACGACGCCCGGACGGCCATCGTCGCCGATCCCCGCGACCGCCGCCGGCCGCTGGCCTTCGATCACCGCAGGATCCTCGACGATTACCTCGCGTCCAGGAAAGGGATATGCCCATGTCCGAAAACGACGACCGCCGCGGAACGCCGGACGGCTCCGACCTCGTCGAGGTCGCGCGCGTTTACGGCCCGTTCGAAGCGGAGCTGATCCAGAGCGTCCTCGAAAGCCACGGCATCCCCTCGGTGATCCGCGGCCGCACGGCGCCCTTCGTCTATCCGCTGACGGTCGACGGCCTGGCCGAGTTCAAGGTCCTGGTCCAAAAGGACGACGCCGAAGAGGCCCGCGACCTCGTCGCCGCCAAGCCCGCGCCGGACGACGACCGGGGCCCGCAGGACCCGGCTTAGAACCGCCCCGCCGAAGCACCCAACCGCTGGTATCCCGCCACCGTTCCCGGCCCACTTTTGGGGCCCCTCCACTTTCCCCTTATTCTGGGCTCTTTTTGCTTGACAAGCCCTGTTTTTACTCATATATTTGGGACGAAACGGGACAAATCGGGACTGAGCAGAGATGGCGAACGTTCTTATCGGCAACTACACCGCACGGCTTGACGCCAGCGGGCGCATCAAGATCCCGGAAAAATTCCGCGAAGTCATCGAGCAGGTGTACGGCAAAGACCTCTTCGTGACCTCCCTTTCCGACGACTCGATCAAGATCTATCCGCTCAGCGTCTGGCTGGCGATGACCGACCTGGCCTCCGAAGGCGCCCTCCATCTCCGCCCCGATGTCCGCAGGTTCATGCTGCGCGTCAATCGGAACGGCTCGCGGCACGAGCTCGACTCCAAGGGCCGGGTCCTGATCAGCCAGGCCCTTAGGGAGAAGGCCAAGCTTCACGACGAGGTCGAGGTCCTCGGTCTGTCCAACCACCTGGAGATCTGGAACAAGGACGTTCTCGACGGAACTCTCGAGGAGAAACCGCTCTCGGACGAGGATTTCGAGAGCATTGCCCGCCTGATCCCTCGAGGAAAGCCGGAATGACGGAGAACGGACATCTGCCGGTCCTGCCCGCCGAAGTCATCGAATTCCTTGACCCGGGGCGGGCGGGCGTCTACGTGGACTGCACCCTGGGACTGGCCGGCCACGCCCTGGCCATCCTGGAGAGGAATCCCCGGGCCCGCCTGATCGGCCTCGACCGCGACGGTCAATCCCTCGAGTCGGCCCGGGAGCGGCTGAGGCCGTTCGCCCGGCGGGTCACGCTCTACCAGGCCGACTTCAAGGACCTGGCCGAGCTCGACATCCCCTTCGACAAGGTCCGGGGCGTCCTGGCCGACCTGGGCATCTCCTCCTTCCAGCTGGATTCGCCCGAGCGCGGCTTCAGCTACATGCACGAGGGCCCGCTGGACATGCGCATGGACCAGCGGATGAAGACGACCGCGCACAAGATCCTCCACACCTACCCCGAGCAGAAGCTGGCCGATCTGTTCACCCGCTACGGCGAGCTCGACCAGACCCGCCGGCTGGCCCGGGAGATCGTCCACCTGCGCAAGCTCGGCCGGCTGGAGACGACGGGCGACCTCCGGATCCTGATCGAGCGGATCTACCGCTGGCGGCCTCAGAAGGGCCGGATCCATCCCGCCGCCAAGGCCTTCCAGGCCCTGCGCATCGAGGTCAACGGCGAGCTCGAGGGGCTCGGCGAGTTCATCGAGGGGACCGTCCGCAGGGCCGCGAAAGGGACGCGGTTCGTTCTCATCTCCTTCCACTCGCTCGAGGACCGGATCGTCAAGCGGGCCTTCCTGGCCCTGGCCGCCCCGGAGGAGGGCGCGCCCCTGGTCAAGGTCCTGACCCGCAAGCCGGTCATGGCCTCCGAGGCCGAGGTCGCGGCCAATCCCCGGTCCCGGTCGGCCAAGCTGCGGGCCGCGGAGAGGATCTGATGGTCCGGCGCAAGTGGAACGTTAAGGGGATCGCCCTCGGGGCGGCCGTGGCCCTCGCGGCCGTCGGCATCCTGACCTTCTACGTCTGGTACCAGACCGAGTCGGTCAAGCTCGGCCTCGACATCACCAAGAGCGACGCCAGGATCCTGGAGCTCGAGAAGACCATCGAGGCCCTCAAGCTGCGGCGGGCCGCCCTGCTCGACCCCGGCCGGGTCGAGGCGATCGCCCGGGAGAAGCTGGGGCTGACCGATCCGCCCAACGGCGACATCGTCTTCCGGACGCCGGATAGACCCCGGTGAGGCTCAGGCCATGAGATCCTTCTACGAGAGCGACATCCGCCGGCGGATCAAGATCCTGACCTTCGTCCTGGCCGCCTGGGGCGCCGTCGTCGCCGGGCGGCTCGTCCAGATCCAGGTCTTCGGCCATGCCCGGGCCAAGGCCATCGTCCAGCGCCAGACCCAGGACAAGGTCACGATCGAGCCTCAGCGCGGCAGCATCTACGACCGCAACGGCGAGATCCTGGCCTGCAGCCTGCCCTCCCCCTCCGTGGCCGTCCGCCACCTCGACAGGGAGACGCCCGGCCAGGAGCGCGACAAGGTCCTGGCGCTCAAGCGGGCCCTGGACCTTCCGGAGAGCGAGGCCTCCCGCGTCCTCGGCCGCCTGCGGGACGGGGCCAAGTACACCTACGTGAAAAGCCGCATCCCCGAAGAGGAGGCCGCCCGGGCCATGGTCTTGAAGCTCCCCGGCGTCGAGCTCGAGCCGGGAACGCGGCGGTATTATCCCCACGGCGCCCTGGCCGCCCACATCATCGGCGGCATGGCCCCCGACGGCGAGAACCGGACCGGGGTCGAGGCCCGCTACCACGACCGCCTGAAGGGCGAGCCGGGCCTGCAGATCACCTACGAGGTCGGCGGCGGCCGCAACTACCAGGCCCAGGTCCTCAAGTCGCCCGTGCCCGGCCGGGACCTGGTCCTGACCGTCGACTCGACCATGCAGTACATCGTCGAGAAGGAGCTGGCCCGGGCGATCGTCGAACACCAGGCCGACTGGGGCTCGGTCATCGTCATGGACCCGCCGACCGGCGAGATCCTGGCCCTGGCCAACTGGCCGGCCTACGATCTCAACCAGTACCCGTATCCGCAGGAGGCCTGGATGAACCGGGCCGTCCAGGCCAGCTACGAGCCGGGCTCGACGTTCAAGATCGTCACCGCCGCGGCGGCCCGCGAGCGGGGCCGGGTCGGCTACGGGGAGATCTTCGACTGCTCGGCCGGATCCATCCGGATCGGCGGCACGACCATCACCGACCACCAGCGCGAGGGGGTCCTGACTTTCCCCCAGGTCCTCATCCATTCCTCCAACGTCGGCACGGTCCTGTTCGCCCAGCGGTTGACCATCCCCGAATACTGCGAGACCATCAGGGCCTTCGGGTTCGGGTCGCGGACCGGCATCGACCTGCCCCGGGAGTCCTCGGGCAAGGTCCGCCGGCCCGAGGACTGGAACAGGAAGAACTCGCTGCCGCACGTCGCCATCGGCTACGAGGTCCAGGTCACGGCCCTCCAGACCCTTGTGGCCATGAACGCTTTCGCCATCGGCGGCCAGCGCGTCCGCCCGCACGTGGTCCGCGACGCCGACGGGACCGCGGCCGACGCGGCGGTCGAGGACGGCGACGGCTCCCGCCGGGCCGTCAGCGAGAAGATCGCCAGGGAGCTCGTCGACCGCGTCTTCTCCGAGGTCGTCGAACAGGGCACGGCCAAGGACGGCCGGATCGACGGCTTCGGCGCGGCCGGCAAGACCGGGACGGCCCAGAAATACGACGACGCCCTCAGGGCCTACACCAAGCAATACACGGCCTCGTTCGTCGGCTTCACGCCGCTCGAGAGGCCGCGCCTGTCCATCATCGTCGTCCTCGACGCCCCCAAGGAGGCCTACTACGGCGGCCAGGCCTGCGCGCCCGTGTTCCGGGACATCGCCAGGCAGATCCTGCGCTATCTCCGGATCGCGCCGGAGCGCGCCATGCCCCCGGACGTCCCGGCGGCGGGCCGGAAGAAGGAGAAGCGGACGTGAAGCTCGACGAGGTCCTGCGCGACATCCCCGTCATCGCCCGCTCCGGCGGCGGCGAGGACATCTCCGGCATCGCCTACAACTCGAAGTCCGTCCGTCCGGGGTATCTCTTCGCCGCGCTGCCCGGCGCGGCCCGCAACGGCATGGACTTCGTGGCCGAGGCCGTCGGCAACGGCGCCGCGGCCATCCTGTCCGCCTGGCCCCGGCCGGCCGCCGTGAACGCGGCCTGGGTCCAGGTCGCCGACGCCCGGGCCGCCCTGGCCCTGGCCGCGGCCAGCTTCTTCGGTCATCCGGCCGACCGGCTGAAGATCGTCGGGGTCACCGGGACCAAGGGCAAGACGACGACCACCTTCATCCTCGAGGAGATCCTGCGGGCGGCCGGCGCGGCGGCGGGCCTGATCGGGACCATCGAATACCGCCGCCCGGGCTGGCGGATGGATGCGCCGCGGACGACCCCGGAGTCCTCCGACCTCCAGGCCATGCTCCGGGACTTCCTCGACCACGGGGTCAGCCACGTCGTCATGGAGGTCTCGTCGCACGCCCTCGAGCAGAAGCGGGTCTGGGGCGTCGGCTACGACGTCGCGGTCTTCACCAACCTCAGCGGCGAGCACCTCGACTACCACCCGAGCATGGAAGCCTACTTCGAGGCCAAGAAGAAGCTCTTCTTCCTCGACCACAAGAAGAGCACGGCCGTCGTCAACTGGGACGACCCGTGGGGCCAGAGGCTGGTCGGCCAGCTGCCCATGGCCACGGTCACGTTCGGCCTCGAGCCCGCGGCCATCGTCCGGGCCCTGAAGTACGTGCCTTCCGGCGAGGGCCTGGACGCCCAGGTCACCTACCCGGGCGGCACGATGCACGTTCAGTCGGCCCTCGTCGGCCGCCACAACCTCTACAACCTCCTGGCCGCGATCGGGGCCGCGCTCGCGCTCGGCATCTCCGCGGCTGACATCGTCAAGGGCATCGCCGCGCTCAAGGGCGTCCCCGGACGCTTCGAGCGGGTCGCCAACCGCCGCGGCCTGTCCGTCGTCGTGGACTACGCCCACACGGACCGGGCCCTCGAGAGCCTGCTCATGACCGCCCGCGAGCTCAAGCCCCGCCGCGTCGTCCTCGTCTTCGGCGCCGGCGGCGACCGCGACCGGGAGAAGCGGGAGCGCATGGGCCGCGTCGCCGCCCGCCTGGCGGACTGGACGGTGCTGACCTCCGACAATCCCCGCTCCGAAGATCCCCGGGACATCATCGCCGCCATCGAGCAGGGCTTCGCCAAGGAAGGCGCCCGGTCCTACGAGATCGAGCCCGATCGCCGGCAGGCCATCGGCCGGGCCCTGGCCGCGGCCAACAAGGGGGACATCGTCCTCATCGCCGGCAAGGGCCACGAGACCTACCAGGTCTTCAAGGACCGGACCGTCCATTTCAGCGACATCGAGGTCGTCGAAGAGACGCTGCGCGGGCTGGAGGCCGCCTGACCATGGCCGCGCTGAGGCTCGACGAAGTCGCCCGGATCGCCGGCGGGGCCATCCTCCGGGGCGGGCCCGCGCTGACTTTCGCGAGCTACGCCATCGACTCCCGGCTCTGCGCTCCGGGCAGCCTCTTCTTCGCCGTTCCCGGACGCCGCGACGGCCACGATTTCGTCGCCGCCGCCGCCGCGGCCGGGGCCGCCGGGGCGGTCGTGGCCAGGCCCGTCGCCGCGGACCTGCCGCCGGGATTCGGGCTGGTGCTGGTCCGGGACACCGTCGCGGCCCTCCAGGCCCTGGCCCGCGAGGTCCTGGTCCGCCGGCCGGTCAAGGTCGTCGGCATCACCGGCAGCGTCGGCAAGACGACGACCAAGGAATTCGCCGCGGCGCTGCTGGCGGCCCGCTTCCGGGTCATCAAGTCCGAGGGGAATTTCAACAATTACCTCGGCCTGGCCCTGTCGGTCCTGCGCTTCGAGCCCGGCCTCGAGGTCGCCGTCCTCGAGATGGGCATGAGCGCGCCAGGGGAGATCCTGGCCCTGACCCGCGTCGCCCCGCCCGACGTCGCCGTGATCACGAACGTCAGCCCGGTCCATCTCCAGTTCTTCGCCGACCTGGCCGGGATCGCCCGGGCCAAGAAGGAGATCCTCGACGGGGCCAAGCCGGGCGCGGCGGCCGTCCTCAACGGCGACGACCCGCTCGTCCTGGACATCGCCTCCGGGTTCCCCGGCCGGAAGATCCTCTTCGGCCAGGCCCCGGGCTGCGAGGTCCGGGCCGAGGACATCGCCTCCAGGGGCTACGAGGGCTTCGAGTTCCTGCTTCGCTATGGACGGGAATCCGGCCGGGTGGCCCTGCCCTGCGTCAACCGGGCCGCGGTGCCCGACCTTCTGGCCGCCGCGGCCGTGGCCCTGTCCCTGGGGCTGCGCCTGGACGAGATCCGTCCGGCGATCCGGGACCTGAGGCCGTTCGCCGGGCGAGGCTCGGTCCACGAAGCGGGCCGGGGCCTCCGCATCTATGACGATTCCTACAATTCGAATCCCCGGGCCCTCGAGGCCGCGCTGGCCAGCCTGGCCGTCCTGCCGGCCGCCCGCCGGGTGGCCGTGCTGGCCGACATGCTCGAGCTCGGCCAGGGCGGGCCGGAGTTCCACCGCCAGGCCGGCGAGACCGCGGCCCGAACGGGCTGGGACGTCCTGGTCGCGATCGGCCCCCTGGCGGCCTTCATCGCCGACGGCGCGGCGGCGGCCGGCATGCCGGCCGCGGCCATCCACCGCTTCGACGACGCCGGGAGCGCGGCGGCGGCCATCGCCTCGATCGTCCGGGACGGCGATCTCGTCCTGGTCAAAGGATCGCGCGGCATGAGGACCGAGGGCGTGGTCGAGGCCCTCAAGGCCCGAGGAAAGGAGTAGGCCGTGCTGTACTGGCTCCTCGTCCCCCTCAGCAAGAGCTTCTTCCTGTTCAACGTCTTCCGCTACATCACCGTGCGCACGGCCCTGGCCGGGATCACCGCCCTGGTCCTGATGTTCGCCCTGGGCCCCTGGTTCATCCGCCGCCTCGAGCGGGGCCGGATCGGCCAGGAGATCCGGAGCGACGGCCCGAAGACCCATCTCGCCAAGAAGGGAACGCCTTCCATGGGCGGCGTGCTGATCATCTTCAGCACGGCCGTCACGACGCTCATCTGGGGCGACCTCAGCAACGCCTACGTCTGGGTGGCCATGGGGTCGATGATCCTGTTCGGCCTGGTCGGCTTCGCCGACGACATCCTCAAGGTCCGCCGGAAACGGTCCCTGGGCCTGCGGCCCTGGCAGAAGATGGCGCTCCAGGTCGTCCTGGCCGCGGCGGTCGGGCTCGTCCTCGTCTGGCTCGGCCTGCACGGCCAGTTCCGGCTCTACCTGAGCTTCCCCTTCTTCAAGAACTGGATCCCCTACCTCGGCTGGTTCTACCTGCCCTGGATCATGTTCATCCTGGTCGGCTCCTCCAACGCCGTCAACCTGGCCGACGGCCTGGACGGCCTGGCCATCGGCCTGACCCTGATCAGCATCACCGCCCTGACGGCCCTGACCTACGTCGCCGGCAACGTCAAGTGGTCCGGCTACCTCAACATCCCCTACGTGCCGCCGGCGGCCGAGCTGACCGTCTTCGCCGGCGCCCTGGCCGGCGCCTGCCTCGGCTTCCTCTGGTTCAACTGCCATCCGGCCCAGATCTTCATGGGCGACGTCGGCGCCCTGTCGCTCGGCGCGACCATGGCCGTCATCGCCCTGCTGATCAAGCAGGAGTTCCTGCTCTTCACCGTGGCCGGCGTCTTCATACTGGAGGCCCTCTCGGTCCTCCTCCAGGTCTCGTACTTCAAGATCAGCGGGGGCAAGCGCGTCTTCCGGATGGCCCCGCTCCACCACCACTTCGAGCTGTCCGGCTGGCCGGAGAGCCGGGTGGTCGTCCGGTTCTGGATCCTGGGCATCATCTTCGCCCTGTTCAGCCTGTCGACCCTGAAACTGAGATAGCCATGGAGCTCAGCGGCAAGAACGTCCTGATCGTCGGCTTCGAGCGGACCGGCGAGGCCCTGGCCCGCTTCCTCGTCGGCCGCGGGGCCCGGGTCCGGGTCACGGAGAAGAAGCCGGCCGAGGCCTTCGGGCCGAAGATCAGGGAGTTCGCCGCGCTCGGCGTGGCCTTCGAGACCGGCGGCCACCGGCCGGAGTCCTTCCTGGCCGCCGACCTCATCGTCCCCAGCCCCGGCGTCCCGCCCATCGCCGAGATCCGGGCCGCCCGCGACAAGGGCGTGCCGGTCCTGTCGGAGATCGAGCTGGCCTATCTCTTCCTGCGTGGCCGGATCATCGGCGTCACCGGCTCGAACGGCAAGTCGACGACGGTCACGCTCGTCCACCGCATCCTCGCCGACGCCGGCCTGCGGGCCCGCCTGGCCGGGAACATCGGCACGCCGCTCATCTCCTTCGTCGACAGGAGCCGCGACGACGATCTCTACGTCACCGAGATCTCCAGCTTCCAGCTCGAGTACACCGAGCGCTTCACCCCGGCCGTGGCCGCCCTGCTCAACGTCTCCGAGAACCACATCGACTGGCACGGCACGTTCGAGAACTACTTCGCGGCCAAGAAGAAGCTCATCACCCGGATGGGACCGGAAGGCCGGGCCGTGCTCAACCGCGACGACGCCGCGGTCTGGGGGCTCCGGTCCGAGACCCGGGCCGAAGTCCACGGCTTCAGCCGCAGGCGCCGGCCGGCCCGCGGCGCCTTCGTCGACGACGGCTGGGTCGTCGTCCGCGACGGCGCGGCCGAGCGGGTCCTGCCCGTCTCCCGCATCCCCCTGCCCGGCGCCCACAACCTGGAGAACGTCCTGGCCGCCGCCGTCATCGGCCGCCTCCTGGGCGCCGGCCCGGCCTCGATGGGCCGGACGATCCGGTCCTTCCACGGCCTCGAGCACCGGCTCGAGGACGTCCTGACCGTCCGCGGCGTGCGCTTCGTCAACGACTCCAAGGCGACGACCGTCGACGCCACGCTCAAGGCCCTGGCCAGCTTCGACCGCCCGATCGTCCTCGTCCTCGGCGGCCGCGGCAAGGGCGGCGATTTCGGGCCGCTCCGCCCCGCGGTCCGCCGGCAGGTTCGCTCGGTCGTCCTCGTGGGCGAGGCCGCGGACAAGATCGAAAAGGCCCTCGGCGGCGCGGCGCCGGTCGACCGCGCGGCCGATTACCGCGAGGTCGTCCGCGCGGCCTTCGCCCGGGCCCGCAGAGGCGACGTCGTCCTCCTGGCCCCGGCCGCCACGAGCTGGGACATGTTCAGGAACTTCGAGGAGCGCGGCCGGACCTTCAAGCGGGAGGTCCGGCGTCTGGCCGCGGGCCTGCGGAAGAACGGAGCCGGACGATGAGCGCCGTCCGCCGGCTGGGCATCGACCTGCCGCTGCTCGCGGCCGCGCTGGCCCTGGCCTGCTTCGGCGTCTTCTTCGTCTTCAGCTCGTCGGGCTTCATGGCCCGCGAGAAATACAACCAGTCCTTCCACTTCATGGTCCAGCAGGTCCTCGGCGCCGTGGCCGGGCTCCTGATCGTCGCCTTCCTGGTCAAGGTCAAGAAATCGTTCTTCCTTCAGCCGGCCTTCGTTTACGGCCTCCTCGGCCTGACCATCGCCATGCTGGCCCTCTGCCTGGCCATGCCCAGCGTGGCCCGGACCAATCGCTGGCTGGTCCTGGGCGGCATTCGCTTCCAGCCTTCGGAGCTGGCCAAGATCAGCCTCATCCTCTTCCTGGCCACCTACGCCGAGGCCAGGAAGGACACGCTCAACCAGCCGAAGACCCTGGCCTGGCCGGTGGCCGTCGTCGTCGCCACCGTGGTCCTCGTGCTCATCGAGCCCGACTTCGGGACGGCCGTCCTGCTGGCCGGCATCGCCGCGATGGTCCTGTTCATGGGCGGGCTGAAGTTCCGTTACATCGCCGCCGCCGGGCTGGTGGCCGGCGCCCTGTTCGGCTTCTATCTCGTCAAGGCCGACTACCGGGTCCAGCGGCTCCAGGGCTTCCTGTCGTCCGAGAAGGACGTCCTGGGCAGCGGCTACCAGGTCGACCAGTCCAAGCTGGCGTTCGGCACGGGCGGGCTCATCGGGGTCGGCCCCGGCCAGTCCACCCAGAAGCTCAACTTCCTGCCCTTCGCCCACACGGACTTCATCTTCGCCATCGTGGGCGAGGAGACCGGGCTCGCCGGGACCCTGTCCATCCTCGGCCTGTACCTGTTCTTCCTCTGGCGGGGCCTGAAGATCTCCCTCACGGCGCCGAGCCCGGCCTACAAGATGATCGCCGCGGGCCTGACCCTGCTCATCGTCGCCCAGGCTCTCATGAACATGTCGATCGTCCTCGGCCTCGGGCCGGCCAAGGGCACGCCCCTGCCCCTGCTGTCCTACGGGCGGTCCTCTCTCCTCTGCACATTGGCCGCGGTCGGCCTGCTCCTCCACATCAGCGGGAAGCGGGGCGACACGTGGGGAACGGTGAAGATATGAAGCGGCCCAAGGTCATCATCAGCGGCGGGGGCACGGGGGGCCACCTCTACCCCGCCCTGGTCGTCGGCCGCAAGCTCTCGGCCCTGGCCCCGGAGATCGAGCTGACCTACGTCGGGACCGGGCGCGAGGTCGAGGGCCGGATCATGGCCGGCCAGGGCGTGCGCTTCATCCCCATGCGCATCGAGGGCCTCAAGGGCCGCGGCCTCAGGAGCCTGCGCGGCCTCCTGATCCTGCCGCTCGCCTTCGTCCAGTCGCTCGGCATCCTGCTCCGGACCCGGCCATCGCTCGTCATCGGCGTCGGCGGCTACAGCTCGGGGCCGATCGTGCTGCTGGCCTCCTGGCTCCGCATCCCGACGGTCATCCTGGAGCAGAACGTCCGGCCCGGGTTCACCAACCGCCTGCTCGTCGGCTGGGTCCGGCGGGCCGTCGCCGCCTTCCCCTCGACCCTGCCTTACCTCAGGGGCCGGGGCGTCGTCCTCGGCAATCCCGTCCGCGAGGAATTCTACCGGCTGCCGGCGAAAACGCGCGGCCCGGCGCTCGACGTCCTCGTCTTCGGCGGCAGCCAGGGCTCCCATTTCCTCAACACCCGCGTCGTCGAGGCCCTGCCGCTCCTGGCCGCGGCGAAGGGCCGGCTCCGCCTGACCCATCAGACCGGCACGGCCGACCTGGACGCCGTCGCCGCCGCCTACAAGGCGGGCGGCTTCGCCCAGGCCGAGGTGGCCGCCTATATCCCCGATATGCCCGCCTATTTCGGCCGGGCCGACCTGGTCGTCTGCCGGGCCGGGGCGACCACCCTGGCCGAGCTCATCGCCGCCCGCAAGGCGGCCATCCTCGTCCCCTTCGCCGGGGCCGCGGAGGACCATCAGACCGTCAACGCCCGCGAGCTCGGGTCGGTCGGCGCGGCCGTCGTCCTGTCCGAGGCCGAAGCCACGGCCGGGGCGCTGGCCGCCCGGATCCTCCGCTTCCTCGACCAGCCCGGGGACCTCGACGGCATGGAGCGGAACGCGGCCCGGCTGCAGCCCGAGGACCCGGCCGGACGGATCGCCGCCCTCTGCCTGTCCCTGATGAAGCGCCCGCCCAAGGGGGCCGCGTCGTGACCAAGAAAGGCTATCGCAAGCTCAACCGCATCCACATGGTCGGCATCGGCGGCACGGGCATGAACGGCATCGCCGAGGTCCTGCTCAACCTCGGCTACGCGGTCTCCGGCTCGGACCTCCAGGAGAACGACGCCACCCGCCGGCTCCGGGCCCTCGGCGCCCGGATCGCCATCGGCCACCGGGCCGAGAACGTCCAGGCTGCGGACGTCGTCGTCATCTCCTCGGCCGTGCGCGAGGACAACGTCGAGGTCGAGCAGGCCCGGGCCAGCCTCATCCCCGTCATCCCCCGGGCCGAGATGCTGGCCGAGCTGATGCGGATGAAGAACGGCGTCGCCGTGGCCGGGTCCCACGGCAAGACGACGACGACGTCGATGACGGCCCTCGTCCTCGAGGCCGGCGGCTTCGACCCGACCATCATCGTCGGCGGCCGCCTGAACAAGATCGGGGCCAACGCCAAGCTCGGCGCCGGGGATTTCATGGTCGCCGAGGCCGACGAGAGCGACCGCTCCTTCCTCCTCCTCTCGCCCTTCATCGCCGTGCTGACCAACATCGACGAGGAGCACCTCGACCAGTACCGCGGCGTCGACGACCTCAAGACGACCTTCGTCAATTTCGCCAACAAGGTCCCCTTTTACTGCCCGGTCATCCTCTGCCTGGACGATCCCAACCTCCAGAGCATCATCCCCCAGATCGAGCGCCGGGTCATCACCTACGGCTTTTCGGCCCAGTCCGACCTGACCGCCCGCGACTGCGTCTTCGACGAGTTCCGCAGCGCCTCCGTTCTCTTCGCCCAGGGCAAGGCCCTCGGGCCGCTGAAGCTCCAGGTCCCGGGGATGCACAACATCCTCAACGCCATGGCCGCGGCCGCCGTCGGCCTCGACCTGGGCATCCCGGCCCGGACGATCCTCGAGGCCCTCGAGAGCTACACCGGGACGGGCCGGCGCTTCGAGCTGCGCAAGGTCGTCGACGACATCATGGTCGTCGAGGACTACGCCCACCATCCGACCGAGATCAAGGCGACGCTCGAGGCGGCCAAGCGCGGCTGGCCCCGCCGGGTCGTGGCCGTCTTCCAGCCCCACCGCTACACCCGCCTGTCAAAGCTGATGACCGCCTTCGCCACGGCCTTCAACCAGGCCGACGTCCTGGTCCTGACCGAGATCTTCCCGGCCGGCGAGGAGCCCATCCCCGGCGTCACCGGCCGGGCCCTCTACGAGGAGGTCCGCCAGTTCGGGCACAAGCAGGTCCACTACGAGCCCGACCCGAAGAACATCGCGGCCCTGCTGCGGACGATCCTCGCCCCCGGCGACCTGCTGCTCGTCCTCGGGGCCGGCAACATCAACCGGACCATCCCCGACATCATCGCCCGCCTGGAGGCCAGGGACTGACATGGCGACCGTCATCGGAGACCTGGGCCGGGAGAGGAAGCCGCCTCTCTTCGCCCGCCGCTTCGGCCCCGGGCCAGGCGCCCGGGCCCTGCAGAAGAGCCGGCGCCGCCGCGCCTTCGGGGTCCGCCAGGTCCTGGCCCTGCTGGCGCTCCAGGCCGCCTTCTTCGTCGCCCTCCACGAGGCCTGGCTCTTCCTGGTCACCTGGGACGAGCTGGCCATCCGCAAGGTCACGGCCGTCTCCTCCCGGCCCGATCTCAAGCGGGCGATCGAGGCCTACTACGCCGGGCCGAGGCTCGGCAACATCCTCCTCTGCGACCTCGAGGCCGTGCGGATGCAGGTCCGGCGGCTGGCCTGGGTCAAGGACGCCGCCGTCCAGAAGGTCTTCCCCTCGGGCCTGCGCATCACCGTCGTCGAGCGGACGCCGTTCGCCCTGCTCGAGCGGGACGGCCTGCGCCTGGCCGACGGGGAGGGCCGCTCCCTAGAACCGGTCTATTCGCCCGACGAATACGCCCTGCCGGTCGTCTCCGACGAGACCGGCTTCGCCGCCGGGTTCGACGAGAAGTGGGAAGCGGCCAGCCGCTGCCTCCGGAGCCTGCCGCCGGCCGAACAGGGGCGGCTGGCCGGCGTCCGCTGCAGCGACTACGGCACGCTCGAGCTCGCTTTCCGCGGCGACCCGGTGCGGATCGTCGTTTCCGCCGCCTCGCCGGCGGAGGGCCTGGCCGCCTTCCGGGCCGGCCGGGCCGGCTGGGAGGGTCTCTTCGGGCCTCTGGCGCTGGCCAACATGAGCTTCGACGGCCGGGTCTACCTGAGGCCAGCCGAGCCGGCCGGGGACGGCTCCCCCCAACCTGACAAAGGAGACTGAGGCATGCCCAAGAACAGCTACATCGTCGCCTTCGACATCGGGACGCGCAAGGTCGTGGCCATCATCGGCGAGGTCACCGAGGAGCGCAAGATCGAGGTCATCGGCATCGGCACGGCCGACTCGCACGGCCTGCGCAAGGGCGTCGTCGTCGACCTCGAGGCCACGACCTCGGCCATCAAGAAGGCCCAGGAGGAGGCCGAGCTCATGGCCGGCGTCGAGATCGACTCGGCTTTCTTCGGCATCTCCGGGGCCCACATCAAGAGCTTCAACAGCCGCGGCGTCGTCGCCGTCTCGGGCAAGAACCGGGAGATCACCCGGGAGGACGTCCGCCGTGTCGTCGACCAGTCCAAGGCCATCCCCATCCCCCCGGACCGGGACATCATCCACATCATCCCCCAGGAGTTCATCGTCGACGACCAGGACGGCATCAAGGACCCGGTCGGCATGAGCGGCATCAAGCTCGAGGTCAACGTCCACATCATCACGGCCGCCCTGACCTCGCTCCAGAACCTCAAGAGCTGCGTCGAGCGGGCCGGCATCGGCATCGAGGAGATCGTCCTCAACCAGATCGCCACGGCCCAGTCCGTCCTGACCCAGGACGAGCGCGAGCTCGGCGTCGGCCAGATCGACATCGGCGCCGGCACGACCGAGGTGGCCATCTACGAGCGCGGCAGCCTCTGGTACACGGCCACCATCCCCATCGGCGGCGACAACTTCACCAACGACATCGCCGTCGGCCTGCGCACGCCCATCCCCGAGGCCGAGCGGATCAAGAAGAAGTACGGCTGCATCGCCGGGCCGCCCGTCGAGGAGCAGGAGACGATCGAGGTGCCCTCGGTCGGCAAGGGCCGCAAGCCCCGGGTCCTGTCGCGCCAGCTCCTGGCCGACATCATCCAGCCCCGGGCCGAGGAGATCTTCCGCCTGGTCGACTCCGACATCAAGCGCATGGGCTATGACAAGTCCCTCAACTCGGGCATCGTGCTGACCGGCGGCACGGCCCTCCTCGAGGGCCTCGAAGAGGTGGCCGAGGAGATCTTCGACCTGCCGGTGCGGCGCGGCGACCCGGGCGGCGTCGGCGGCCTCGTCGACCGCGTCTCCACCCCCGACTTCGCGACGGCCGTGGGCCTGGTGCTCTACGGCTTTCACATCTGGCAGGACCGCGGGCTGGCCAAGGACCGCAAGAAGGGCGCCTTCGCCAGGTTCAAGGACTGGTTCAAGGAAGGATAAGGAGGACATCATGAGCGACGAATCCCGGCTGAAATTCCGCCTGGTCGAAGACCAGCTCGGGGCCAAGATCAAGGTCGTCGGTCTCGGCGGGGGCGGCGGCAACGCGGTCAACCGCATGATCGAGCACGGCGTCCAGGGCGTCGAGTTCATCGCCGTCAACACCGACGCCCAGGCCCTCAACAGCAACCGGGCCCGGACGAAGATCCAGATCGGCGGCCAGCTGACCAAGGGGCTCGGCTCGGGCGGCCGGCCCGAGACGGGGCGCCAGGCGGCCATGGAGGACACCGAGAAGCTGCTCGAGGTCCTCCAGGGCGCCGACATGGTCTTCCTGACGACGGGCCTCGGCGGCGGGACGGGCACGGGCGCGACCCCGATCGTCGCCAACCTGGCCGCCGAGCTCGACGTCCTGGTCATCGCCATCGTCACCCTGCCCTTCGGCTTCGAGGGCCGGGTCCGGACGCGCCAGGCCGAGGAAGGGCTCAAGGAGCTCAAGTCGGCCGTGGACACGGTCATAGCCATCCCCAACGAGCGGCTGCTCCAGACGGTCAGCATCAACACCTCGGTCCAGGACGCCTTCCGGCTGGCCGACGACATCCTGCGCCAGGCCGCCCAGGGCATCTCCGATCTCATCACCAAGCCCGGCCTCATCAACCTCGACTTCGCCGACGTCAAGTCGGTCATGAAGGGCATGGGCATGGCCTTCATGGGCACGGGCCTGGCCACGGGCGAGAACCGGGCCCTCGAGGCCGCCGAGAAGGCGATCTCCTCGCCGCTCCTCATCGACACCTCGATCGAGGGCGCCCACGGCGTCCTCATCAACATCACCGGCGGCAAGACGATGACCCTCCACGAGGTCTCCAAGGCCTCGCAGCTCATCCACAGCATGGCCGACCCCGACGCCAACATCATCTTCGGCACGGTCATCGACGAGGGCATGAAGGACACGGTCAAGGTCACCGTCATCGCCACCGGGTTCGAGCAATCTCCGGAGAAGGCCCTGGCCGCCGCCCCGCCGACCCCGGCCGGGATCGAAGAGCCGGCCCCCGGGCCGGCCCGCTCCAGGACGCCGGCCCCCTTCCCCGTCTCCCAGCAGACCCCGCCCTACCTGTTCGAGCCGCGGGCGACCGCGGCGCCGGCCTGGGACCCGCCGGCCGCCGCCGACAAGCAGTGGGAGACGTACGAGACGCCCTCGTTCATCCGCCGGACCAAGCACTCGACGATGAGGAAGTCGCCCCATGACATCAGCTGATCTCGTCGTCGCCGGCTGCCGCGAGCTCGTCACCTGCGCCGGGCCCCTGCCCAGGCGCGGCCCGGACCTGCGGCGGATCGGCGCGGTGGAGAACGGCTGGGTGGCGTCTTCCGGGGGCACGATCGTCTTCGCCGGGACCGAGGAGGACTTCCACGCCGGCGTCGCCCCCGAGCCGGCGGCGGTCACGGTCGACGCCCGGGGCTTCGTGGCCCTGCCCGGCTTCGTCGACGCCCACACCCATCTCCCCTTCGCCGGGGACCGGGCCCGGGAATTCGGCCTGCGCATCCAGGGCTGGACCTACCAGCAGCTGGCCGAGCGCGGCATGGGCATCCAGACGACGGTCAAGGCGACGCGGGCGGCCTCGCTCGACGACCTCCTCGCCCTGACCCTCAAGCGCCTCGACCGCATGCTCCTCACGGGCACGACGACCGCCGAGGCCAAGAGCGGCTACGGCCTCAACCTCGAGGATGAGGTGAAGCAGCTCGAGGCCCTGCGCGACGCCGCCGCCCTCCACCCCGTCGACATCGTCCCGACCTTCATGGGCGCCCACGACATCCCGCCCGAATACCGCGACCGGCGCGGCGAGTACGTCCGCCTGCTCGTCGAGACCCTCATCCCCGAGGTCGGCCGGCGCGGCCTGGCCGAGTTCTTCGACGTCTTCTGCGAGCCGAGCGCCTTCACCCTCGAGGAGACCGGGACGCTCGTCGCCGCGGCCAAGGCGGCCGGCTTCAAGATCAAGGTCCACGCCGACGAATTCGTCTCCCTCGGCGGGGCCGAGCTCGCCGTCGGGGCCGGGGCCGTCTCGGCCGAGCATCTCATCGCCGTCTCCGACGAGGGCATCTCGCGCCTCGCGGCCAGCGACACGGCGGCCATCCTCCTGCCGGGCGTGCCGTTCTTCCTGATGATGGACAGGCGCGCGCCCGCCCGCCGCCTCATCGACGCCGGGGCGGCCGTGGCCCTGGCCTCCGATTTCAACCCCGGGAGCTCGCACATCGGCTCGATGCCGTTCGTCCTGCAGCTCGGCGTCTTCACGCTGGGGATGACGGTCGAGGAGGCCATCACGGCCTGCACCGCCAACGCGGCCTACGCCATCCGGCGTCACGACGCAGTGGGCAGCCTCGAGCCCGGGAAAAAGATGGACCTGCTGCTGTGCGACGTCCCCGATCACGTCTCGCTGGCTTACGAGGCCGGGCGCAACCCGGTCCGGACCGTGATCAAGAACGGCCGGGTCGTCGTCGAGGACGGCCGCCGGGTGGCGGCCCGCTGATGTCGCCCCGCCTCGATCCCCGCCGCTACGTCATCCGCCTGGCCTGGCTCGGCCGCCGCCCCGCTCACGCCGCCCTGGCCCTCAATCCCCGTCCGGCTCGAGGGCGAGCTTCAGGAAGCCGCTGGCCTCGTCCTTTTTCCTGCCGATATCGTCCCTGAACCGGACCAGGGTGATCTCGCAGGTCACCGAAACCACCGCTTCCTTCAGATGCCCGCCCCGGACGGCCAGGTCCTTACCTGCCAACGAGACATGGGCGTGGACGAAGGGATGTCCGTCCACCTTGGTGATATTGCCCGCGAGGGAGACGATCTCCGACGGCCCCGGCAGCGTGGTCCAGACATGGCTTTTGGCCGCGGCGTCGAACCAGCCGATCTCGGCCTCTCCGGCCGCGCCCAGGCCCTGGAAGTACCCGCCCCCGATGCCGTCGCGCTCGCAGAGGGCCGCGAGCGTCTCGACGATCTTCTCTCCGGCGTCCAGCCGGACGACATAGGTCGATCCCAGCACGAAATACTTCATGCCGTCCTCCCCGGGGGACCGTCCCCGAAGGGGGACCGCCCCTCTTGCCTTGGCGATCAGGCGGCCGGCTTGGCCGCCTTGTCGAGCTTGGTCTTCCAGTACAGGTAGGCCGGGATGCCCAGGCAGATGATGAGCAGCCCGAACATGGCGTTCTTGAAGGAGCCGAGGAGCGCGCCCACCGCGACGTAGATGGCCGCCAGGACGAAGAGGACGGGCGTCACCGGGTAGCCCCAGGTCTTGTAGGGCCGTTCGAGGTCCGGCCGCTTCTTCCGCAGGACGATGACCGAGAAGACGGTCATGCCGAAGAAGATCCACTCGCCGAAGATGACGTAGGTGAAGAGCTGCTTGAACGTACCGGTCAGGGTCAGCACGATGCTCCAGGCGGTGATGGCCATGATCGAGACGTGAGGGGTCAGGAACTTGGGATGGCACTCGGCGATCTTCTTGAAGAACATGCCGTCGCGGGCCATGGCGAAATAGACCCGCGGGGAGGTCAGCATGTTCTGGTTGGCCGCGCCGAGGATGGAGAAGAGGATCAGGAAGGTGATGAGCGAGGCCCAGAAGGGGCCGCCGATGATCTGCATGACGTCGAGGGCGACCCGGCCTTCCGAGGCGGCGATCTTGCCGACCGGCATGATGTAGAGGTAGGCCAGGTTGGCCAGGACATAGAGGACGATGACGGCCACGGTGCCGATCAGGATGCCGAGGGGCAGGTTCTTCTTCGGGTTCTTGACCTCGCCGGCGCTGTAGGTGGCCGCTTCCCAGCCCTTGTAGGCCCAGAGCGAAGCGACCAGCCCGATGCCGAAGGCGCCGAGCAGCCCGAAATTGAACGGTCCCGGGCCCGGCTCGACGAAGTTCCGGACCTGGCCGTGGCCCTTGGCGAAGAAGAAGACGCCGATGCAGATGATGCCGATGGCGCCCATCTTGAGATAGGTCGTCCAGTTCTGGAGCTTCGAGCCCCAGCGCAGGCCGACGTAGTTGACCGCGCCGAGGAAGAGGACGAAGGCGGCGGCGATGATCTTCATGACGACCGGCGACATGTCGACGAAGCGGGGCAGGATGTTGTGCGAGAAGGCCACGGCCAGGGTGGCGATGGAGCCCGAGTCGATGACCAGGAACAGGGTCCAGCCGAAAAGGAAGGACAGGAGCGGGCCGTAGGCCTCCCGGAGGTAGATGTAGATGCCGCCGGCTTCGGGCATGGCCGCGCCGAGCTCGGCGAAGGCCACGGCGCCGAAGAAGCTGAACATGCCCCCGACGACCCAGACGAGGAGCATCAGGAGCGGCGAAGGCACGGCCGCGGCGATCTCGGAGGGGGACAGGAAGATGCCCGAACCGACGACGCCGCCGATGACGATCATGACGACGTCCCAGAGAGACAGGATGCGCGGCAGCGCGATCTTGGTCTTGTCGACGGGAACGCAGACTTGGGGGTTCTGGTCCATGCGGCTTAACTCCTTTTAACCGGAACGTCCATAGCGCGGAATTCTATCAAGAGCCGGGAAAAAGCGCAATCGCGGTTTGCCTGAGGAATTCGGACGCTTCGGGAAGGGCCGGGACGCGACGCGCGGCCCTTGTCATCCATCCCGCCATAGCCCCCCGAGGAGCGGCCGGCGACAGCGCCGTCAGCGCAGGCGGTCCAGCATCCGGTACTGGACGGCCTCGGAGACGTGGGCCGCGGCGATCCCGTCGCTCCCTTCGAGGTCGGCGATCGTCCGGGCCACCTTGAGGACGCGGTCGTAGGCCCGGGCGCTGAAGCCGAGCTTGGTCACGGCCGTCTCCAGGAGGGCCTCGGCCTCGCCGGGAAGCCGGCAGAACTGCTTGACCTCCTTCGGCCCCATCCGGGCGTTGGCGAAGATGCGGCGCCCGGCTAACCGGGCCGACTGCCGGGCCCGGGCCGCCGTCACCCGGGCCCGGATGGCGGCCGAGCTCTCGGCCGGCGTCCGGGAGACGATGTCACGGAACTTGACCTCCGGGACCTCGAGCTGGATGTCGATGCGGTCGAGGAGCGGCCCGGAGATCTTCGAATAATAGCGGGCCTTCTCGCTCTCCGTGCAGTCGGCCTCGCGGCCGAGGAGGCCGCGGCGGACGTCGGCGCAGGGGTTCATGGCCGCGACCAGCATGAAGGCCGCCGGGAACTCGACCGAGTAGCCCGACCGGGCCACGGTGACCCGGCCGTCCTCGACCGGCTGGCGCAGATCCTCGAGGACCTTGCGCTTGAACTCCGGCAGCTCGTCGAGGAAGAGCAGTCCGTGGTGGGCCAGGCTGACCTCGCCCGGCTTGGGCGTCAGGCCGCCGCCGACGAGGCCGGCGTCCGAGACCGTGTGGTGCGGGGCCCGGAACGGCCGCGTGGCCACCGTCCCCGAGCCGGCCAGCAGGCCGGCCGCGCTGTAAACGCGCGTCACTTCGAGCATCTCGTCGTAGGACATCTCCGGCAGGATGGTCGGCAGGCGCCGGGCCAGCATGGTCTTGCCCGCCCCGGGCGGCCCGACAAGGAGGACGTTGTGGGCGCCGGCCGCGGCCACCTCGAGGGCCCGCTTGACGTGCTGCTGGCCCTTGACGTCCTCGAAGTCGACCGGGTAGGCGGCCGGCCCGACGAGCTCCCTCTCGTCGAAGCGGCAGGGGGCGACGTCGCCCGGCTCGCGGAGGAGGCGGACGACGCGGACGATGTCGTCAAGGGCGAAGACCTCGATCTCCCGGACCAGGGCCGCTTCCCGGGCGTTCACGGCCGGCACGACGATGCCGCGGAACCCGGCCCGCCTGGCCATCAGGGCGATGGGCAGGACGCCGCGCACCGGCTTGAGCCGGCCGTCCAGGGCCAGCTCGCCGACGAAGAGATAGTCGCCGAGACGGGCCGCCGGCACGACGTCGAGGTAGGCAAGGAAGCCCAGGGCTATGGGCAAGTCGAAGGCGGAGCCCTCCTTCCGCCGGTCGGCCGGGGCCAGGTTGATGGTTATGCGCTTGGACGCGAGGTCGTAGCCGCAGTTCTTGAGGGCCGCCCGGACCCGCTCCTTGCTCTCCCGGACGGCCGCGTCAGGCAGACCGACGGTGACGAAGGTCGGGAAGCCGGGACAGATGTCGACCTCGACCTCGACAGGGTAGGCCTCGATCCCGTGGAGAGCGGCGCTGGTGATACGGTACAGCATGGGGCCCGTCTATAAAGGACGCGCGGGCCCGCTGGTTGCGTCTCGCGGCGGCTACTTGCCGACGTACTCCCGGGACAGCCGCTCGAGCTCCTCCTCGATCTCCTTGCGGGACTTGACCGTGATCCGGGTCGTGTAGTTCGGCACCGGCGCCGGCGGCGCGGGCGGGGCGACCGGCGGCTCGAGCGGGACGGGCGCCGCGATCGTGGCGGGCTCGGCCTCGGGCCGGGGCCTGGGGCCGAAGAGCCGGTCCCGGACGATGGGCACGGTCAGCTTGGAGATCTCGCGCAGGGTCTCGAAGACGCCGACGCCGTTGACGGCCACGGCCTCGACCCAGGGCGAGCGGCGGGGGTTGAGCAGGTTGTTGAAGGTCTCGACGGGGATGAGGTATTCCAGGTCCCGCTTGTTGTACTGGAAGACGAGCGGGATCTTCATCAGGTCGATGTCGTTCTGGACGCAGTTGCGGCGCAGGCCGTCGAAGCTCTCGAGGTTCGCGTCGAGCAGCGGGATCTGGGAATCGGCGACGAAGACGATGCCGTCGGCGCCGCGCAGGACGCTCTTGCGCGAGGCCTCGTAGAAGACCTGGCCCGGGGCGGACATCAGCTGGAAATGGACCTTGAAATCGGCGATCATCCCGGCCCGGATGGGCAGGAGGTCGAAGAAATAGGTCCGGTCCGTATCCGTCTCGAGGCAGACGAGCTCGCCGCGGGAGGCGCTGTCGAGCTTGTAGTAGATGTAGCGGAGGTTGGTCGTCTTGCCGCTCAAGCCGGGGCCGTAATAGACGATCTTGATGGCGATCGACTTGGTGGCGTAATTGATGAATGGCATGGTGCTTCCCGTTGTTGCGGCTATTATGCCAAAAACCGGACGAACCTATCAAGTCCGATGACCGCCCCGCGCGTGTGGTAAAATGGGGCGGACGATCGAACGGGAGAGGACGCCCATGAAAGATCTCCGCAAGAGGATCCGCGTCGCCGTGATCGGCGGCAGCCGGCCCGGCCGGCAGGCCGTCGAGGCGGCCGTCGAAGTCGGCCGGCTCATCGCCCGGGCCGGGGCCGTCGTCGTCTGCGGCGGGCTCGGCGGGGTCATGGAAGCGGCCTCGCGCGGCGCCCGCGAGGAAGGAGGCCTGGTCGTCGGGATCCTGCCCGGCAGTTCGCCGGCCGACGCCAATCCCTGGGTCGACGTGCCCATCGCCACCGGCCTGGGCTACACCCGCAACGCCCTGGTGGTCATGAACGCCGACGCGGTCATCGCCGTGGACGGCGAGTACGGCACGCTGTCCGAGATCGCTTACGGCAAGATCCACGGCAAGCGGGTCGTCGGGCTCGGCTCCTGGGAGGTCAAGGGCGTCGAAGCGGCGGCCACGCCCGAAGAGG
The DNA here is from genome assembly GCA_039683095.1 of Acidobacteriota bacterium. Taxonomy (NCBI): domain Bacteria; kingdom Pseudomonadati; phylum Acidobacteriota; species Acidobacteriota bacterium. The sequence continues at coordinate 82,524 of JBDKSB010000013.1, forward strand.
CGGTCCGCCGGGCCCTCGAGGGGCTGGCCGGCTGAGATGAAGAACTACCGGATCGTCCTCGGCTACGACGGCACGGATTTCAAGGGCTGGCAGCGCCAGCCCGAGGCCCGGACGATCCAGGGCGTCCTCGAGGCGGCTCTCCACAAGATCACCGGGAAGAGGACCGTCGTCCACGGCGCGGGCCGGACCGACGCCGGCGTCCACGCCCTGGGACAGGTGGCCAGCTTCCGGGGCGCCTTCAAGCTCTCCGGCGAGGTCCTCCTCCGGGCGCTCAACGCCGTGCTGCCGGGGGACGTCCGGGTTTTCTCCCTGGAGGAGGCGCCGCCGGAATTCCACGCCCGCAAGTCCGCCCGGTCGAAGCTCTACCGCTACCGGATCGTCCACGCGCCCCAGCCGAGCCCGCTCGACCGGCGCTACGTCCTGCACTGGCCCTACCCGCTCCGGACCGGCAAGATGCGGCAGGCGGCCCGCCTGTTCGCCCGGACGGCCGATTTCACCGCCTTCTCCTCGAACCGGGACCGCTCCCCTGTCCGGACCGTCACCCGGTCCGAGCTGCGGATCTCCGGCGACGAGATCGTCTACACGATCGAAGCCTCGGGCTTCCTCCGCTACATGGTCCGGACGATCGTCGGCACGCTCCTCGAGGTCGGGCGGGGCCGGCTGGAGCCGGAGGAGCTGGACGGGATCTTCAGGCGCAAGGACCGCTCCCTGGCCGGGCCGACGGCCGCGGCCAGGGGCCTGACCCTCGTCCGGATCGACTACTGATCGAGGACGAGGGCCATGACGAAGGCGTCCTCGTCCGGCCTGGTGTAATAGTTCTTCCGGACGCCCATGATCTCGAAGCCCAGCTTCTTGTAGAGGGTCAGGGCCGGCGTGTTGGACTGCCGGACCTCCAGGGTCATGAAGGCCGCGCCGGCTTCGCGGGTCTTGGCGATGGCGTGGCGCAGCATGGCCTCGCCCAGCCCCAGGCCCCGGCAGTCGGGATGGACGGCGAGGTTGTTGACCTGGACGTCGTCCCTGATCTGCCAGTAGATGATATAGCCCACGACCGTGCCGGCCGGCCGCTTGACCACAACCAGGGGGAACGAGACCGAGGTGTTCTGGATCTCGCCGAGGAAGGTGTTCTCGCTCCAGGGATTGGAAAAGGACAGGGTCTCGATGGCCCGGACGGCGGCCAGGTCGGACTCCCTCATCCGGCGGATGAAGAAGCGCTCCCCTTCCTGGGTCAGGTCCGGCATGTCTCCTCGGCCTGGGATCTCCGGAAATAGAGCGGCTCGAGCGAGGCCGCGTCGACGCCCTTGCCCTCCCGGAGCAGGCGGCCGCCGAGACGACCCACCTCGGCCGCGATGAACGGCGAGCGGCGGGGATAGCGGGCCCGGTCCCCGACCCGCGACCGGAGCGCGTCGCCGTAGGCGGCCAGGCCGCTCCCGGCGAAGGCGATGACCCGGCCGGCGGGCAGCCGGGCAAAGAGCTCGCCCGGATCGTAGGCGCCCTGGGGCAGGACCTCGACGAGCCCGCCTTCCCGGGCCTCGAAGAGCCCGGCGTAGATCTCGCCTTTCTTGGCGTCGAGGAGCGGGCAGACGAGGCCCCCGCCTGCGCCGTCGGCGGCCAGCTTCTCGGCCAGGGCCCGGAGGGTCGAAACCGGGGCGACGGGCCGGCCCGAGGCGAAGGCCAGCGACTTGACGGCGCCGAGGCCGATGCGGATGCCGGTGAACGAGCCGGGCCCGGCCGCCACGGCGTAGCCGTCGACGGCCCGGATGTCGCGGCCGAGCGCGCCCGTCAGGAAATCGATCGACCGGAAGAGCCGGGCCGAGTGGGTCGCGGCCGACTCGACGTTGACTTCGCCCAGGAGCGTCTCGTCCTCGAGGAGGGCCACGGAGCCCCCGGGCGTCGTCGTGTCGACTGCAAGAATGAGCACGGCCGGCTGCCTGAAGCCTGCCTAGAGCTTGGCGGCGATAGCCCGGCCGACGTCGAGGCTGGTCGCTTTTCCGCCCATGTCGTAGGTCCGGACCTGGCCCTCCCTGATGACCTCGGCGACGGCGGCCTCGATGGCCGCGCCCTTGGCCGTTTCGCCGATCCAGTCGAGCATCATCTTGGCGGCCAGGACCGTGGCGATGGGGTTGACCTTGTACATCCCCGCGTATTTCGGGGCCGAGCCGTGGGTCGGCTCGAAGACGCCGTACTTGTCGCCGATGTTGCCGCTGCAGGCGAAGCCCAGGCCGCCGACGAGCTGGGCCGCCAGGTCGGAGACGATGTCGCCGAAGAGGTTCTCGGCCACGAGGATATCGTAGTCGTGGGGGTTCTTGAGCAGCCACATGCAGATGGCGTCGACGTTGGCGTCCCAGAACTTGATGTCGGGATAGCCCTTGGCGACCTCGCGGGCCGTGTCGAGCATCAGGCCGCCGGTCTCGCGCAGGACGTTTGGCTTCTCGATCAGGGTGACCGACTTGCGGTGATACTTGCGGGCGAACTCGAAGGCCGCCCGGACGATGCGGGCGCAGGCCGGCTTGGTCATGATCCGGGTCGAGATGGCGATCTCGCCGGCCGGGACGTCCTTGAACCGCTTCATCTTGGGGTTCGTCAGCAGGGCGTCGCGGACGACCTGGGACAGGGGGAAGAACTCGACCCCGGCGTACAGGCCCTCGGTGTTCTCGCGGAAGATGACCAGGTCGATGCCTTCCTTGTAGTTCAGGGGGTTGCCAGCGTAGGCCTTGCAGGGCCTCAGGTTCTGGTAGAGGTCGAACTCCTGGCGCAGCCGGACGATCGGGCTGAAATAGGACAGGCCCTTGCCCCGGAGCGACGGGTCGAGCTCGCGGTCGGCGTCTTCCCTGGGCTTCGAGGTGATGGCGCCGAAGAGGCAGGCATCGGTCTCCCGCAGGAGCTTGAGGGTCCGGTCTGGCAGTGGGTTCCCCTCCTTGCACCAGAATTCCCAGCCGATGTCGCCATAGATGAACTGGGCGTCCAGGCCGATCTTATTGAGGACGATCATCGTCGCTTCGACGACGTCCTTCCCCACCCCGTCGCCGGGGAGAACAGCGATCCTGTACTTGGGCATGGTCACTCCTTTTCGAGCTTTTTCTTCGTGTATTCGATCAGGCCGCCGGCGGCGATGATGCCGAGCACGGATTCCGGCAGGGGGCTGAAATGGAAGAGCCCCCTGGCCGAGCTGATCTCGCCGCGGGCGAAGTCGATGTCGGCCGAGTCGCCCGTTTCCAGGGCGTCGACGGCCTCGGCGCACTGGAGGACGGCCAGGCCGAGGTTGATGGCGTTGCGGAAGTAGATGCGGGCGAAGGACTTGGCCACGACGGCCTGGACCCCGGCGGCCTTGAGGCAGGCGGCGGCCTGCTCCCGGGACGAGCCGCAACCGAAGTTCTTGCCGGCGACGACGACGTCGCCCGGCTTGACCTTGGCCGCGAAGCCGGGATCGAGGTCTTCCATGGCGTGCTTGGCCATCTCCTCGGGCGTCATGATCTGGTAGGTGTAGCGGCCGGGGAAGATGACGTCGGTGTTGACGCTGTCGCCGTATTTCCAGACCTTGCCTTGGCTCATGAGAACTCCCTCGGATCGGTGATCCGCCCGGTGACGGCGGTCGCGGCGGCCGTGGCCGGCGAGGCGAGATAGATCTCGGAATCGCGGTTCCCCATGCGGCCGCGGAAGTTGCGGTTCGAGGTGCTCAGGCAGGCCTCGCCGGCGGCCATGAGGCCCTCGTGGGCGCCGAGGCACGGCCCGCAGCCGGAATTGAGGATGACGCAGCCGGCCTCGACGAGGGCCGACAGGGCGCCGGATGCGAGGGCCTCGCGATAGACCTGCCAGGAGGCCGGCAGGACCAGGGCCCGCACGGCGGGATGGACCTTGCGGCCCCTGAGGATCGCGGCCGCGGCCTCGAGGTCCTCGAGCCGGCCGTTGGTGCAGGTGCCGATCAGGACCTGGTTGACGGGCTTGCCCGCGACGGCGGCGACCGGCTTGACGTTGTCGACCGTGTGCGGGCAAGCGACCTGGGGCTCGAGCGCGCCGAGGTCGACGGCCAGGACCGACTCGTACCGGGCGTCGGGATCGGACGACAGGGCCGTGAAGGGCTGCCGGGCCCGGCCTTCGAGCCACTTCAGGGCCTTGTCGTCCGGGGCGAAGTAGCCGTTCTTGGCCCCCATCTCGGCCGACATGTTGGCCAGGGTCAGGCGGGCCCCGACGCTGAAGCCGCCGGCGGACGGCCCGGCGAACTCGACGGCCTTGTAGTTGGCCATCTCGGCGCCGTGGTCGCCGATGAGCTTCAGGCTGAGGTCCTTGGCGAAGACGCCGCGCCCCAGGCGGCCGGAGAGGTCGATGCGCATGGTCTCCGGGACGCGGAGCCAGATCTCGCCGGTGGCCCAGGTGCAGGCGGTCTCCGTCCGGCCGATGCCGGTGGCGAAGGCGCCGAGGGCCCCGTAGCTCGGGGTGTGGGAGTCGCTGCCGACGATGACCAGGCCCGGCAGGGCGAAGCCCTGTTCGGGCAGGACCTGGTGGCAGACGCCCGCGTTGATATCGAAGAAGTTCGGGATGCCCTGCTCGGCGACGAACTCGCGGATGGACTTGTGGTTCTGGGCGTACTTCTCGTCGGCGGCCGGGACGACGTGGTCGAGGACGATGACGATCCGGCCCGGCGCCTTGACCTTCCCGACGCCGAGCTTCCGGAACTCCTTGATGATGGCCGCGGAGTTGTCGTGCGACAGGACGTAGTCGGGCGAGACGGTGACGACCTCGCCCGCCTGGACGTCCTTGCCGGCCTTGCGGCCGAGGACCTTTTCCGACAGCGTCTTTCCCACGTTCGACCTCCTGAAACCCCATTTTATGGGGCGCCGGAGGCCTTGTCAACGCGTCCGGCGATCGCCTGGCCGAGGGCGTCGTCGACGCGAGCCTAAGCGCTGATCCAGCCGGTCCGAAGACGGGCGAGATGAGTCTCGGGGGGAAGCGACCTCGAGGCTATTCCAACCAGACCTTGATGACGGCTCCATCGTCGCCCTTGATCTCGACGAGCGCCAGCGGCCCGGCCTTCTTCAGCGCGCTCCAGACGGCCTTGAGGTCGATCTCGCAGCAGTCCTCGTCGAGCTTGAAGCGCCGGCAGTCCTTCGAGCCGAGGACGGCCTCGATGAGGGCGACGGGCAGGGTGATCCTGACGCCGGCCTCGCCCGAGCCGGCGTCCTGGATCGTGACCTTGAGCCAGCGGGGCTCCCGGTCCCGGCTCCTCTCGGGGGCGGGAGAGTTCTTCACGGCGTTCTGGATGACCCGGAAGTCGTTGCGCCTGGCGGCCCCGGCCGGGACGGCCGGGACGGCGACGCTCAGGATGAGAATGGCCGCGAACGCTGTCCTCTTCATGACGATCCTCCTTGTCTCTCCGTCAATCGATCCAGATCTCGATGACCGAGCCATCCTCGCCGGCGATGCGCAGGAGGCTCTCCTTGGACTTGGCCAGCTCGCTCATTATCTTGGCGATGTCGTAGCCCTTTTTGCGCATGGCCGCCTTGGCGTCCTCGTCCATGGCGTTCAGGGCCAGGTCGGCCAGGGCGAAGGGGATGTTGATCGAAAAGGCCGGTTCCTTCCGGCCGGCTTCCCGGATCCGGATCCGGAGCATGCGGACCGTCGATTCCACGCGGGGCTTTCTCTCCTCGGCCGACTTGAGGCTCTCCGGCGAGACGCGCAGCAGGGCGATGCGGGCCCGGTCGAGGAGCTCGGGGTCCTTCTCGGTCTCGACGACCCTCGCCAGGACGGGGGCGGCCTTGGCGGCCTCCTTCTTGTCGGAAACGAAGCTCAGCTTGTAGGCCGCGTAGTACCGGACGACCTTGTTCGCGTGGTCGAGCCGGCTCTCGATGTCCCGGAGGGCGGACTCGTCCCCGCCCTGGTACAGGTCGAAGGCCAGGTCGACGATCGAACCTTCCGATTCCTCGACGAGGCTGGGTTTGGCGTCCTCCAGCCGGATATAGCTCTTATAGGCCCGCAGGGCGTCCTTCTCCCGGCCGCCCATGCCGCTCAGGCACTCTCCCTTATAGAAGAGGACCTGGCCGGCCAGCGGGCTCGAGGGGAACTTGTCGATGAGCTCGTCGATCTTGTCGAGGGCCGCCGTCCAGCTCTTGTCGAAGACGAGGAGCTTGGCCTCGCGGAAGAGGGATTCATCCGTCGCCGCCTGGACGCTGGCCCTGAGGGAGGCCGCCTGCCCCAGCCCGAGAGCCAGGACCAGACAGAATGTCAGGGTGGTTTTTCTCATGTCAGATCCCGCTTTGCAGTTCTTTCTTGACCAGGTTGATCTTGAGGAGAAGCTGGCGCTCCTCGACATAGCTTCGGATCCTCCCGAGCTCGGCGGCCGGCAGCTCGTTGTCGATCTGGGAGAGCTCGAGGAAGAGCGTCTCGATCTGGTCGCAGATGGCTTTGGCCTTGGCCATCTGGAGCGTCTCGAGCTGGGCGTTGAGGTATTTCTTCTTTTGCAGCAGGTCCCGGGCCCGTTCCGTACGGACGGCCGCCGGCACGACGGGGCCTTCGCCGGCCGATTCGAAGACATCGAGGAGCACGTATTGGCTCTTCTCCAGGTAATCGAGCGTGTTCCGGCGGGCCATCTCGCGCTCGGCCCGGTCCAGGAATTCGCCGGAGGCGTAATAGGCGTCGTCGCGGCCCGGGCGCGAGCCCGGGGCCTTCAGGACGACGTACATGGCGACGGCGCCGACGGCCAGGCCGGCGGCCAGGCCGGCCAGCGCGGGCCGCATCCGGAAGGCCGCCGGCCAGGACAGGCGGGCCCGGGAGCGCGCCCTCCCGGGGACGGCCTTTTCTCCCCCGGCCATGGCCAGGCCGGCGATGATGGCCGGCAGGGAGTCCCAGTCGACCGAATCGGCCGCCCGGCGGATCTCGGCCCGGACGGCCGCCGTCTCCCCGAGGAGCCGGTCGACGGCCGCGGCCGCCGCCCCGGCCCGGCTTCCGTGGCTGTTCCCCTTCTTTTCGTCCATCGCCTTTCTCCTTCCCTCCCCCGGTCCCTCCGCGAGGATGTCGGCCCACTCCGTCCCGGCCGTCTTGCGCCGGCTCATGACTCGATCCCCAGGACCGGCGCCAGGCGCTTCCGGAGATTCTGGACGGCCTTGAAATGGAGGGACTTGGCCGTCCCGATCGAGATCTCCATGGCCTCGGAGATCTCGTTGAACTGGAGCTCGTTGTAATGTCTCATGATGAAGACCATCTTCTGGCGCTCGGCCAGCGTGTCCACGGACCGGGCGAAGGCCTGCCGCAGATCCGTGGCGGCCGAATCGCCCTCGCGGACCGGATCGGCTGCCACCTGGATCTCGTCGACCGGCGTCGTCGTCTCCCACTCCCGCCGCTTCTTCCTGTTCTTGCGGTAATGGTCGATGCTGATGTTCTTGGCCATCTGCAGGAGCCAGCCCTGGAACGAGTTGCCGGGCTTGTACATTCCGGCCTTCTGGTAGAGCCGGAGGAAGGTCTCCTGGACCGCGTCGAGGGCGTCTTCGCGGTCGCGCAGGATGGAGTAGGTCATGACGAACACCTTCCGCTGATAGAGCCTCGTGATCGTCATGAACGCCTCGCGGTCCCCGTCCCGGACCTTCTCGAGGAGCGCGGCGATCTCCGCCGCTCCGACCTCTTTTTCCACGGGGACTTCACTCATGGGCCCTCATAGGGATCAACGAACCCGGACCGCCCAAAGTTTACGCCTTCGCGAGACGATATCAAGCCGCGGTCAGGGACGAGATCCCCGCCCCCGCCGGAGGATGGAGAGAGGACGGGCCCGTGGAGGCGCCGGCCTCCCGGCGGAGGGCCGGTCCCGGAGGGAACCCGGAGGCGATCAGAAGCGAGAGAAGCCGCGGCGGTCGCCGCCGCCGCCGCCGGGAAAGCGCCGGTCGGCGCCGGGCCCTTCGGCCCGCGGCCGGGCGTCGTTGACGATGAGCTTGCGGCCGTCGAACTCCGTCCCGTTGAGCTTGCCTTTGGCATCCTGGGCGGCCTCCGGCGTCGCCATCTCGACGAAGCCGAAACCGCGGCCCTGCAGGATGTTGACCGATGCGACCTCGCCGTGCTGGGCGAACAGCTGCTTCAGCGCGTCTTCGGTGGTCCGGTAGTTGAGGTTCCCGACGTAGAGCTTTGAAAGCGACATTCCCCACACCTCCTGTTTTTCCCGAGAGCCCATTGTCCATATTTCACGGATTGAAATCAAGCACGTTTCTGATAGAATCGAGAAGCCCGGAAACGGAGGAGCATCCCGATGAAGAAATCCACGTACATCGTCCTCATCGTCCTGTTCTTCCTGGCCCTGGCGGCCGTGGGCACGTTCTTCGTACTGGTCGAGGACGTCGGAGGGCGGGCCGTCGAGATCCCGGCCCGCGGCTACCTCGACGTGCGCCTCTCCGGCGAGATCGCCGAGATCGCGCCGCCCGACGCCCTGGTTGCCTTTATCACGGGGACGAGGCCGCTGGCCGTCCACGACTTCTGGGCCAACCTGCGGAAAGCCAAGGTCGACGACCGGGTCCAGGCCGTCGTCCTGCGCCTCGGCCTCATGCAGTGCGACTGGGCCAAGGCCAACGAGATGCGCGAGGCCGTCCTCGACTTCCGCCGCTCGGGCAAGAAGGCCTATGCCGTGATCGAGGAGGCGCCCGATTTCGACATGGAGTACTTCCTGGCCACGGCCTGCGACCGGATCATCCTCCATCCCCTGGGCTGGCTGGGCGTCAACGGCATCGGCGGCTACGTCCCGTTCCTGAAGGGGACCCTGGACAAGCTCGGCATCCGTGCTGAGTTCGAGCACGTCGAGGAGTACAAGACCGCCTACAACATGTTCACCGAGAAGGGCTTCACCCCGGCCCATCGCGAGGAGACGGAATCCTATTACGGCGACCTCTTCGCCCAGTACGTGAGCGCCGTCGCCAAGGCCAGGGGCAAGACCGAGGCCGAGTTCCGGGCCCTGGTCGACCGCGGCTTTTTCCAGGGCGACGAGGCCAAGGCGGCCGGCCTGGTCGACGATTGCCTTTACGAGGACGAGATCCAGGAGCTTCTCCGCCGCAACGGCGGGACGACCGCCCCGGTCCGGTTCGACGACTACACGCGGGTCAAGCCCTCGTCGCTCGGCCTGGAGACCGGCCCCCACACGGTCGCCCTGATCTACGCCGTGGGCACGATCATGACCGGCGAGAGCCTGTCCCCGATCATGGGCGGCTCGACGGTGGCCCGCTGGATCCGGACGGCCCGCACCGACCCGGGCATCAAGGCCATCGTCCTGCGGATCGACAGCCCCGGCGGGTCGTCGGTCGGCTCGGACGTCATCTGGCGCGAGGTCGCCCTGGCCAAGAAGGCCAAGCCGGTCATCGTCTCCATGTCGGACGTGGCCGGATCCGGCGGCTACTGGATCGCCATGTCGGCGACCAGGATCGTGGCCGCGCCCCAGACCCTGACCGGGTCCATCGGCGTCCTGGCCGGCAAGTTCAGCATCGACGGGCTGCTGAGCAAGCTCGGCGTGACCGCGGAAAAGGTCACCTTCGGCGAGAAGGCCGACGTCTTCTCGGTCTTCCGGCCGTTCACGGACCGGGAGCGCAAGATCCTCAAGGACGAGATCCTCTGGACCTACGAGCAGTTCCTGACCCGGACGGCCGAGGGCCGGGGCCTGACCCGGGACCAGGTCAACGCCGTCGGCAAGGGCCGCATCTGGACGGGGCGTCAGGCCAAGGGCCTCAAGCTGGTCGACGAGCTCGGCGGCCTGACCATGGCTATCGGCATCGCCAAGAAGGAGGCCGGGATCGACGCCGACGAGGACGTCCGCCTGGACGTCTGGCCGCGGAAACGGACCTTCTGGCAGTCGCTCCTCAGCCGGCCCGGGTTGGGGGCCGAGATCAAGAGCGCGGCGGGGCGCGACCGGATCCTGGAGACCGCCCGGATGATGAACCAGACCCGGATCTGGGCCGTCATGCCCTTCTGGGTCAAGCCGCAGTAGGACGGGCTCTTCGAATTTCGGGGGATCCCTCTCTTAAAGCGACTTCCCTGGGGTGCAGCCCCTCAATAGGCGAATGACGAGGGGCAGATCGTCTTGAATTCGCAGGCCGAGCAGCTGTGCCAGTCAGGCCTGGCCCCGAAGTCGCCCGCCTTGATGCCCTCGGCCGCCTCGCGGATCTTCTCCGCCGCCCGGGCCAGCTCCTGCGGCCCCTTCGCGGCCCGGCCGACGATGTCCGATTCGAGGAAATGGAGCCTGGTCTCGGCCGGGGCCATTCCCTCCGTTTTCAGGAAAGACAGGGCGTAGACGTCCATCTGGAGGCTGTCGGCCGCGGCCCGGTCGGCCTCCTTCCGGGAGGCGACCTCGGCCGTCTTGTAGTCGATGATGACCGCCCCGGCGTCCTCGAAGTCGACCCGGTCGAACCGGCCCGAGAAGCGCAGCCCGCGCTCCTGCCAGCGGAAGGGCCGTTCCAGGAAAGCAGGCCGCCGGCCGGACCCTTCCTCGCGCTCGAAGAAGAGGCGCAGGGCCTTCTCCCCCGCCGCCTTGCGCAGCTCCTCGTGCTCGCGGCTGAGGAACCCCTCGTTGACCCAGCTGGCCCGGTAATCGTTGAGCACGTCCTCGATCGTGACGGCCCGGCCGTGCATCCGCTTCTTGAGGTAATCGTAAACGACCCCGTGGAGGACCCGGCCGAAGACGATGGCGTGGTGGGGCAGGATGGGCACGCGCATGTCGTGGCGGAACTTGTACTTGAGCGGGCAGAGGAGATAGTCCTCGATCCGGACGAAGCTTAGCCGCGGCGTCCCGGACGGACGGACGGACGCCGGCGCCGCCGGCCGGCCCGCGGCCAGGGCGTAGCGGCGGATCTCCTCGAGCACGGAGGCCTTGAGCACGTCCTCGGGCATCTTGGGGATGTCCAGGGCCTCGAGGATGAAGGGGCTGATCCGCTTGAACCGCTTCGTCCCGTAGTCCCGGGCCCAGGTCATGTAGAGAGCCCGCCTGGCCCGGGTCATGGCCACGTAGAAGAGCCGCCGCTCCTCCTGGACGTAGTTCTCCCGTCCCGGCAGGGTCTCCTTGAGGACGCCGTCCGGCACGGGGATGCGGTCGCGCCTCTCCCGGCCCGGGAAGCGGTCCTCGATCAGGCCGACGATGAAGACGGTCCCGAACTCGAGCCCCTTGGCCTTATGGACGGTCAGGACGCTGACGGCGTCCTCGTCGAGCTCGGCCTCCGACGTGGCCGGATTGTCGCCGACCTCGGCCAGGAGGTCGAGGTAGCGCGCGAAGGAGCGGATCGAGGCGTTCTCGACGAACTCGGAGAAGCCCTTTATCTTGTCGAAGAACAGGCGGACGTTCTTGACCCGGACCTCGGACTCCAGGGTCATCGGCTCGACCAGGGCCTTGAGGTAGCCGGTCCGCTCGAGGAAGGCGTAGACGACCTCGCCGGCGCTCTTGGCCCCGGCCAGCTCGGCGAAGGCCGCGATGTCGGCGAAAACGCGCCGGATCGTCTCCGCGGTCGGCGCCGCGATCTCGACCGGGCTCGGACCGGCGGCGATCGTCTTGAAGACGTCGTGGAGGCTGATGTTCTTCTTCTCGGCGTAGCCGGCGACGCGGCTGAGGTCGTACGCGTCGGCCCTGTAGACGTCCGATAGGGCCAGGTAGAAGAGATCGCGGCTGTTCTCGAAATCCGTCAGCGCCCGGATGAAGGCGACGAGGACCTTGATCTCCTCCTGCTGGTAGAGGCCGCGGCTGCCGGAGAAGCGGTAGGGGATCTGCTTCATGTTGAAGGAGCGCAGGTACGGGTCGGCGTCGGCGTTGCGGCGGACGAGCACGGCCATGTCCCGCCAGGCCGCGCCCTGCCCGCGGATCCCGAGGATCCGGCCGGCCACGGCGTCGGCTTCGTGGGCCAGGGTGTCGAAGGACAGCATGTGGATGCTCTTGGCCCGGCCGCGCGAGGCCGCCCTGAGCCGCTTGTCGACCCGGTCCTGGGCTTCGAGCCGGTTCGGATCGTTGTGCCGGATGAGGCGATAGGAGGCGTCGAGGATGGGCTGGGTGGAGCGGTAGTTGCGCGTCAGGACGATCCGCTCCGCCTCCGGGTAGACCGCCTCGAAGCCGAGGATGTTGCTGAGCGAGGCGCCGCGGAAGCGGAAGATGCTCTGGTCGTCGTCGCCCACCACGGTCAGGTTCCGGTGCTCCGCGGCCAGCATCTTGACCAGCTCGAACTGGACATAGTTCGTGTCCTGGAATTCGTCGACGAGGATGTAGCGGTAGCGGCGGCGGACCTCGTCGAGGACCGAGGGGCGGCGGCGTAGCAGGTCGACGACGAGCGTCACCTGGTCCTCGAAGTCGATCAGGCCCCGGTCCTTGAGCAGGGCCTGGTAGGCGGCGAAGACCCGGGCGATCTCCAGGTGCTTGCGGGCCGTTTCCCGGGCGGCCTCGTCAGCGGCCCGGCGGCCGAGATCCTCGGCGTAGCGGATATAGTCCTCGGGCCGGACGTCCTCCTGCTTCAGACGGCGGATGGCCTCGAGCACCTCCTGGATGTGCCGGGTCGGCTGGCCGAGGGGCCGGTAATAGTCGAGCGGCAGGCGGAACAGGTTCTCGCGGAAGAAAACGGCCTGGTCGACGTCGGCCAGCAGCCGGAAGTCCGGCGGATAGCCGGCGTCCAGGGCGTAGTCGCGCAGGACGCGCTCGCCGAAGGAGTTGAACGTGCTGATCTCGGCGAAGGACGAGGTGTAGGGCACCAGGACGTCGACCCGGGCCTCCATCTCGCTGGCGGCCTTCTCGGTGAAGGTCACGGCCAGGATCTGGTCGGGCCGGGCGGCCTTGGCCGCGATCAGCCGGGCGATGCGGTGGGTCAGGACCTTGGTCTTGCCCGTCCCGGCGCCGGCGACGATGAGCAGCGGCCCCCCGCCGTGCAGGACGGCCCGGCGCTGGGCGGGATTGAGGCCCTCGAGCAGGGCCTTTTCCTCCGGCGGGCGTGGCATGGCGGCGGGCCGGGCCTACTTCTTGCCGGCCGGCGGGGCGGGATCGACGACGATCTTCTCGCCGGGCGCGGCCAGGCCGAGCTTCTCCCGGGCCGGCTTCTCGACGGCCCGCGGGTCGGTCTCGAGCCGGCGGATCTCCGCTTCGAGGCGGTCCCGCTCGACCTCTAGGGCCCGGATCCGCTCGGCCCGGGCGGCCAGCTCGCGGCGGGACCGGCGCAGCTCCATGACGCCCTTCTTGCCGAACAGGGCCGTGAAGACCATGATCAGGAGAACGCAGACGCCGCCGAGAACGAGGATCTTCTTTTTCACCGGACCGCCTCGATCCCCTTCTTCAGGATCGCGGCGACCTCGTCGCCGGACTCCGCCTCCGCGTAGCAGCGGATCACCGGCTCGGTCCCCGACTGGCGCAGGACGACCCAGCGGCCCTGGCCGAAGTTCAGCCGGAGCCCGTCGAGCGTCTCCGCGGCCTCGACCTTGCGCCGTCCCAGTTTCGAGGGCGGTTCCTGGACGAGCGCCTTGAGCTTCTTGGCCCGCTCCGGGGTCAGGGGCAGCGTCCGCTGGCCGCCGGTCAGGGTCCCGTAGTCCCGGACGAGCTCCTCGCGCAGGGCCCCGAGGCTGCGGCCCGTCGCGGCGATCATCTCGGCCACCAGCAGGCCGGCGAAGATGCCGTCCTTCTCGGGCAGGTGGTCCCTGACGGCGATGCAGGCGCTCTCCTCGCCGCCGAACATGATCTGGCCCTTGAGGTAGAGGTCGGCCATGTACTTGAAGCCGACCTTCGTCTCCGTCAGCGGCAGGTCGTGCCGGCGGGCGATGCGGTCGAGGAGATGGGTGGTCGTGAACGACCGGGCCACGCCGCCGCGCCAGCCCTTGACCTCGACGAGGTAGCGCAGCAGCAGCGCCAGGATGATGTTAGGGTGGACGAAGCCGCCCTGCTCGTCGATGATGCCGAAGCGGTCGCCGTCGGCGTCGGTGGCCAGGCCGACGCGGCACCCGGTCGCGACGACGTGGGCCTTTAGCTCGGCCAGGTTCTCCTCGGTGCAGGAAGGGCTGACCCCGCCGAAGTAGGGATCGACGTAGCCGTGGAGGCCCTCGACCTCGATCCCGTTCTCCTCGAGGATCTCGTCCAGGTACTCGCGGCTAGTGCCGTAGAGCGGGTCGGCGGCGACCTTGAGGCCGGCCCGGCGCATGGCGTCGAAGTCGATCCGGCTCTGCAGATGGGCCAGGTAGTCGGCCTGGAGGTCGATGCGGGAGATGTCGGCGTCGATGAGATGCGTGGTCAGGCCGGAAAAGCGGGGCATCAGCCGGCGGACCTCGGCTTCGATGGCGTCGGTCACTTCGGGCATGGCCGGAGCGCCCGCGGCCCCGTTGAACTTGAGGCCGTTGTAGCGGGGCGGGTTGAACGAGGCGGTAAAATTGATGCCGCCCTGGCATTTTCTCTTGATAATCTGGCAGGCCAGGGCCTGGGAGGGCGCGTCGCGGTCGGCCAGGAGGACCTGGATCCCGTTGCGGGCCAGGAGCTTGGCCGCCTCGAACGCGTAGCGGTCCGAGAGGAACCGCGTGTCGTAGCCGACGACCACGGCGACCGGGGCGTCGCCGTAGCGGCCCTTGAGGTAGTTGGCGGCCGCCTGGATGACGACGCGGACGTTGTGGAAGGTGAAGTCCTCGCCCATCACCCCGCGCCAGCCGGATGTGCCGAAACGGATGATCATTGTCTGGAAATTAGCACAAACTCCCCCCAAAAGCAACGCGCCGGCCCTCATTCCCCGCGGTCATTTCCTTTTGAGGATCTCCCCGGTCATGGGGACGAAGCGGACGTCGAGGACGCGCTCGACGCGGGGCCGGCCGGCGTGTTTCGTGATCACGGTCAGGCGCTGGAACGCCGCAGGGTCGCCGAGCGGGATGATCAGGCGGCCTCCCTCCGCCAGCTGGGCGAACAGGGCCGGCGGGACCTCCGGCGCGGCGGCCGTGACCATCACCGCGTCGAAGGGGGCCTCCTCGGGCCAGCCGAAGAAGCCGTCCCCGGCCCGGACGTGGACGTTGGCGAAGCCGAGACGCCCGAGGAGGGCGGCGGCCCGCCGGGCCAGCCCGGCCTCGATCTCGATGGTGAAGACGCTCGCGGCCAGGCGTCCGAGCACGGCCGCCTGGTACCCGGACCCCGTGCCGACCTCGAGCACCTTCTCCCGCCCCCGGAGCTTCAGGCACTCGGTCATGAAGGCGACGACGTAGGGCTGGGAGATGGTCTGCCCTGCCCCGATCGGCACGGGATGGTCCTCATAGGCCTGGCCGGCGGCTTCCGCCGGGACGAAGAGGTGGCGGGGGATCTCGGCCATGGCCGCGAGGACGCGGGAGTCGCGGACGCCCCGGGCCGCGATCTGGAGCATGACCATGGCCTTCCGCCTGGCGGCGAAGTCCGCCTCGGTCTGCGCCGGGCTGCCGGCGCCCGCGGCGGCCAGGAGCAGGCCCAGGGCCATCACCCCCAGCGGTGACAGCGGGTTAGGGCGGAGATGATTCTGTCCCCTCCCTGTCGGGTCCCCCTCGTCTGCCGAGCCCCTCATGGGCGGTCCCTCCGCCCCCAATTATGGCACATCCCGGCGCGGCGAACCAGCCCCTTCCGGAGGGCGCTTTGGGGGCCTTCTCCCCCCGGGATTTTCGTTGACAATCACCTGATTTCATGATATTTGGATAAGCAAATCCGATGTGGAACTAACTGGGAGTCGAGATGCCGGAAAAGAATGCCATCTACCCCGGATCGTTCGACCCCATCACCAACGGCCATGTGGACATAATCGAGCGCGGGCTCAAGATCTTCGACCGGGTGGTCGTGGCCGTCCTGAAAAACCCCAAAAAGCACCCTCTCTTTACGACTAAAGAGAGGGTAAAAATGATCCAAGAGATCTTTGCTTCGAGGCCGGAGGTCGAGGTCCGGGCTTTCGACGGCCTGCTCGTCGATTTCGCCCGGGACCAGGGGACGACCGTGGTCATCCGGGGCCTGCGGGCCCTCTCGGACTTCGAATACGAATTCCAGATGGCCCTGATGAACCGGAGCCTGGCCCCGGACATTGAGACGTTCTTCATGATGCCGAGCGTCGATTATACGTTCCTCAGCTCGAGCGTGGTCCAGGAGGTCGCCGGCCTAGGCGGCTCGGTCGAGGGCCTCGTTCCCGGGTCCGTGGTCCGGAAGCTCCGGGACAAGTTGCGCAGGTCGAAAAAGGTCCAAATCCCATAAAGGCGGGCAAACATGTTCGGACTCTCTCGGGAAAAAAGCGTGGTCGGGCTGGATATTGGATCCTACGCCGTCAAGGCCGTCGAGCTCCGCTCCCGGAAGAAGGGCGGCGAGGAGGCCTACGACCTCGTCAAGATCGGCTACGAGCCGCTGCCCCATGACGCCATCGTCGAGGGCACGATCATCGACTCCTCCGCGGTCGTCGAGACCATCCGCCTCGTCTTCGAGGAGAACAAGATCTCGACCAAGGACGTGGCCATCTCCATCTCCGGCAACTCGGTCATCATCAAGAAGATCTCCCTCCCGGTCATGGAGAAGCAGGAGCTGGCCGAAAGCATCATCTGGGAGGCCAAGCACAACATTCCCTACCCCTACGAGGAGACGAACGTCGACTACGCCATCCTCAAGCCGTCGCGATCGACGGACGAGAAGAACCTCGACATCCTGCTCGTCGCCGCCAAGAAGGACAAGATAGCCAACTACAGCAACGTCATCGCCCAGGCCCGCAAGAACCTGCAAAGCATCGAGGTCGACGTCTTCGCCCTGCAGAACGTCCTCGAGATCTCCTACCCGGAGAGCTTCTCCGGCAAGACGATCGCCCTGATCAACATCGGGGCCAACATCACCAACGTCGTCATCGTCGAGCGCGGCACGCCGCAGCTGTTCCGCGACCTGTCCCTCGGCGGCTTCTTCTTCACCGAGAACATCCGCAAGGAGCTCAGCATTTCCTTCGAGGAGGCCGAGAAGCTCCTCAAGGGCATCCCCGGCAAGGCCGCGGCCCCGGACCAGTTCACGGCGCTCCTCCAGATGAACGTCCGGGACCTCCTTGACGAGATCGAGAAGACCTTCTCGTTCTACGAGGCCTCGGAGAAGCGGGAGCGGAAGATCGAGCAGATCATCCTCAGCGGCGGGCTGGCCAATGTCCAGAACATGGTCAGCGCCTTCGAGACCAAGTTCCGGATCAAGACGGAGATCCTCAATCCCTTCAGCAATATCCGGGTCGATGACAAGAAGTTCGACGCGGTCTACTTCACGGACATGGCGCCGATCTTCGGCGTCGCCGTCGGCTTGGCAACCCGAAAGGTGGAGAAGTAACCATGATACGGATCAATCTCCTCAAGCCGGAAACCAGGGACAAGGAACCGATCGTCGCCCCGGGCGCCGTCGAGGAAGGCGGCCGGGGGGGCAGGAAGGGGCCGAACGTCGGCAACCTCATCTTCCTCGCCCTCGTCATCGCCCTTGGAGCGTTCTACTTCTTCCAGAAGAAGGCCATGGACCAGGAGCGGGCGCTGCTGGCCTCGGCCCGGCAGGAGAAGGCCAAGCTCGCCTACGTCGAGGACGCGCTGAAGAAGCAGCAGGCGGCCCGGGAAGCCCTGGACAAGAAGATCACCCTCATCGAGAGCCTCAACGCCCAGCGCGACATGGCCCCCCGCCTCCTGGACGAATTCAGCCGACGGCTCCCCGATTGGGTCTGGCTGACCGAGGTCGTCTATGACGCCAAGGGCATCTCTCTCAAGGGCCGGGCCCTGTCCAACAACCTGATCGCCGACTACATCACCAACCTCGAAGCCAGCCCCCAGGTCATGAACGTCAACCTCGTCGCCTCGACGCAGAGGACCGTCCAGGGCGACCAGTACCTGGAGTTCCAGCTGCGGGCCATGGTCGAAAGGAAGCCGGAGCCCGTCCCGCCGCCGCCCGGCCCGGCCGAGCCGGCCGCCAAGAAAGGGGTGAAGAAATGAAAAACTGGCCCTGGTACGGACACCTCGTCTTCGCCGTCTTCATCTTCGCCCTGGCCTTCATGTTCTACTTCAAGCCCCAGGACGCCAAGCTCAGGGCCCTGAAGGCCGACCGGGTCAAGGTCGAGCAGGAGGTCCAGAACCTGAAGCAGAAGAAGCGCGAGCTGGACAAGATCGAGGCCGACATCGCCGCCATGACGGCCAAGCTCAAGACCCTAGAGGTCAACATCCCCCAGAGGAAAGAGATCGCGGACATCCTGCGGCAGATCCAGGCCCTGGCCTATGATTCCCGGCTGGACGTTCTCCGCTTCGCCCCGGGCCAGGAGGTCGCCAAGGACTTCTACGCCGAGTGGCCCATCCCCATCCAGGTCTCCGGGAACTACCATAACCTCGGGCTCTTCTTCGACAAGCTCAGCAAGTTCGCCCGGGTCTTCACCATCGACAACTTCAGCATCAAGTCCCTGAGCCGGCAGACCGATCTGAACACGATCTCCGCCAACTGGACGGCCAAGACCTACTTCTTCGCCGAGCCGGCGGCGGCCGCGGCGCCGGCCAAAAAACAGCAAGCGAGGCCCAAACGATGAAAAAAACCGCCGTTCTTCTGATCGGTATCGTCTGCGCGGGCCTGGTCCCTCTCCTCGCCCAGGAAACGCCCCGGGCCCAGGAGCAGGCCCCGCCGTCCGCGGCCATGCCGGCCCTGACCGTCCAGACGGGCTTCACTTACAGTCCCGAGGGGCGCCGCGACCCGTTCAAGGACCTCCTGGCCGGCCGCGACCTCAGGGAGAAGAACGCCGTCGGCGAAGAGCAGTACTTCATCGACGACCTCATCCTCTTCGGCATCGTCAAGAACAAGAGCGTCTACACCGCCCTGATCGGCATGCCCCAGGGCTTTCCCATGTTCGCCAAGGTCGGTGACAAGTTCGCGGACGGATACGTCCTGTCCATCAGCGATACGCAGGTGGTCCTGCGCAAGACCCACGAGCGGGGGATCCCCCTCATGAGGCCGAGAGACGTCATCAAGGAAATCACGGAGGAGCTGTAACATGAAAAAGAGAACCCTTCCGGCCGTCCTCGCCGGGCTGTGCGTGCTCGGCCTCCTTGG
Organism: Acidobacteriota bacterium; assembly: GCA_039683095.1. NCBI lineage: Bacteria > Pseudomonadati > Acidobacteriota > Acidobacteriota bacterium. Next base: position 101,503 of record JBDKSB010000013.1, read on the forward strand.
CCTGAACGCCCAGGCGCCGGCCCCCGCCGTGCATATCAGCAAGATCCAGGTCCTGCCGGGCGCGCTCGCGACCAGGCTGGTCCTCGAGACCGACGGGCCGCTGGCCGTCGACCGGGCCTATTATCCGGCCGAGACGCCGCGGACGCTCGTCCTCGACATCGCCAGGGCCTCGACGGCCGCCGCGCCGGCCCTCCCCTCCTCCGGGACCGGGCTCGTGCGGGACGTCCAGGTCGAGAAGGCCGGGGCCGACGCGCTCCGCCTCCTCGTCCGTCTGGCCGAGCGCGTGCCGGCCCGGCTCGTCCGGGAAGCCGGACGGACCGTGGTCGAGCTCAACGGCATCCAGAGGGGCCAGGCCGGCTACGTCATCGACGCCGCGACGCAGGCCGAGCTCGACCGCAAGGCCAAGAGCGAGATCCGGCTCAGCCGGGTCGACACGGCCGCCGGCGCCGAATCGCTGTCGGTCACGGCCGCCCTGACCGGCTCGGTCGTCACCCAGGTCTTCGCCCTGGAGAACCCGCCGCGCCTGGTCGTCGACCTCTTCGATACGCTCCTCTCCACCAAGTCCGACGTCTGGCCGATCGACGACCCGCGCTCCACGGTCCAGCGGGTCCGGGTCGCCCAGTTCCAGACCGCCGGCCCGCGCCCCATCACCCGGATGGTCTTCGACCTCAAGGAGGCCGGCCTCTACGACCTGGATTCCCGCGGCAACGGCCTGGTCGTGTCCTTCTTCGCCGCCGCGGCCGCCGCGCCGGCCGCGCTGGTGCAGCCGGCCCCGGCCTCCGCGCCGGCCCCGGTGCCCGCGCCGGCCCGGACGGAGCCCGCCCGGCCCGAGCCCGCCGCCCCGAAGGTCGAGCCCAAGCCCGAGCCCGGGGCCGAGGCGAAGGCCGCGGCCAGGGAGGTCCCGGTGACGACGCTCTGCGCGCCGTCGTCGAACCCCGCTCCCGCCCCCGCCGCCGCGCCGGCCCCGAAGGCCCAGCAGAAAGCCGTCGTCGTCGACGACAAGTCGGTCAAGTTCCAGCCGAGGACGATCGCGGCCGACGAGGACAAGTACTCCGGCGAGGTCCTCAGCCTCAAGCTCAAGGATTCCGACCTCCGCGACGTCGTCCTTTACCTGGCCGAGTTCGCCGGCCTGAACGTCGTCTTCGATCCCGACGTCCGCGGCACGGTCACCGTCAACCTGCAGCTCGTCCCCTGGGACCAGGCCCTGGACATCATCCTCAAGCAGAACAAGATGGGCAAGACGATCGAGGGCAACATCCTGCGGGTCGCCCCCGTCTCGGTCCTGACGCGCGAGGAAGAGGAGCAGCGCCGGCTCAAGGAGAGCAAGGAGCTGTCCGGGCCGGTCACGGTCAAGACCATCACCCTGTCCTATTCCAAGGCCAAGGACGTGAACACCCTGCTGCGGTCCAAGCTCTCCAGCCGGGGCGAGATCATCGTCGACGAGCGGACCAACACGCTGCTCATCTCCGAGGTCCGCGACAAGCTCGAGCTGCTCGAGAAGCTCATCAGCGTCGTTGACACGCCGACGCCCCAGGTTTCCATCGAAGCCCGCGTGGTCGAGGCCTCGACCACGTTCGTCCGCAACCTGGGCATCCAGTGGGGCTTCAACGCGGAGGCGAGCCAGTATTACGGCAACGCCACCAACCTCCAGTTCCCCAACAGCATCCAGGTCGACGGCGCCATCATCCCGCAGGGCACCGTGACCAAGGGCATCGGCGGCCCTCTCGGCGGCTACGCCGTCAACCTGCCGGCCCCGTCCTTCAACTCGGCCCTCGGCCTGTCCTTCGCCAACGTCCTCGATTCCTTCCGGGTCGACGTCGCCCTGTCGGCCCTGGAGACGGCCGGCGACGGCAAGATCATCTCCCGGCCCTCCGTCGTCACCCAGAACAACCAGCAGGCCGAGATCATCCAGGGCCGCCAGATCCCCGTGCAGACCGTGGCCAACTTCACGGTGACGACCCGGTACGTCAACGCCGCCCTCGAGCTGCGGGCCACGCCGCAGATCACCGCCGAGGGGACGATCATCATGAACATCGAGATCCAGAACAACGCGGCCGACTTCGCCAACCTCGTCAACGGCATCCCGCCGATCACCATGCAGAGCGCCAAGACCACGGTCATGGTCCCCGACGGCGGCACGACGGTCATCGGCGGCATCTACCGGACGGAGGACTCGGTGACGCGGGAGCGCACGCCGTTCCTGAACCAGATCCCGATCCTGGGCACCCTGTTCAAGAACTTCGCCCGGACAAAGACCAGCCGGGAGCTGCTCATCTTCATCACGCCCCGGATCATCAAGTAACAGGAGAACGAGACATGAGCAAGATGACAACGACTCTCAAGGTCCTGGCGGCCGCGGCCGCCTTCCTCATGCTGGCCGGATGCAACAAGATCTCCCGGGAGGCCGAATCCAGCAGCATGATCATCATCGAGAGCCTCACCGGCACGACGGTCGACGGAGATGAGGTCGCCTATCTCCAGTCCGACGTCCTCGACAGCGACGGCCTCGTCCGGGTCAGCAACGCCACGGCCAACATCCTGGTCAGCCTGGTCAACCCCAACTCGGGAAGCGGGCCCTCGCAGTTCAACGACGTCGTGCTGACGAACTATCGCGTCACCTACGAGCTGGCGAGCGGGCCGGGCACGCCGGGCACCGACGTCCCCCTGCCCTTCGACGGCAACTTCTCGACCGTCCTTTGCGCCGTCGACGATACGACGTCCATCCCCTTCGTGGTCGTCACCGAGGCGGCCAAGCAGGCCGCCCCGCTGGTCGGCCTGATCGGCACGAGCACGGTCCTCGAGCGGCGGGCCAAGATCGAGATCTTCGGCCACGACCTGTCGGACCATCCGGTCACGGCGACCGGCTACCTGACGATCTACTTCGCCGATTACCAGACCGTGGCGCCGATCAAGAAGTAACCTCTCCCGTCCGCGTCAGACCATGGCCCGTCCTCCGGGACGGGCCTTTTTTTGTATTCCGCATAACGACGCCGGTCCGGTCAGACAGGATGCCCGGCAGAGGCCGCCGAAGAAGGGGCCGCGGGGTGCGTCGGAGCGAGCATAAAGCGGCGATTCAGCCGGCATCGGGACGGAGACGGACACGTCGGCTCCGGACCGTGACGGCGTGAAGGATCACCGCAGCGAGCGGAGACGATCCCCGAGGCCCCTCGGCGGCCGGTCATGACGGGCCCGGAAAGTCCGCTAATTTTCCGGGGATTCCTCTCTCCGGCCTGGCTCAGGGCATGGACCCTGATCGCCGAAGGGCGAGTAGGAGAAGGTCACCGTCTTTTTCAGGCGGATCTTCGGCAGTGTCTCGTCGAGGGCCCGGTCGATCGCTGCCCGGTCGGCGGCCTTGAGGATGAACTGGACGCGGGAGACGTCCCGGATGCGGGCCACCGGGGCGAAGGCCGGCCCCAGGACCTCGAGCCCCGGGGCGTTCTTCTGAAGGAGCGCCCGAAGCTCGCGCGACCTCGCCCCCAGGGAGCGGACATCGCGCCCCTGCAGGACGACCTCGGCCAGGCTGGCGAACGGCGGGTAGCCAAGGACCCGGCGGAACTCGATCTCCCGGTCGTAGAAGGCCGCGTAGTCGCCGGCCGCCGCCGCCGCGATCGCGAAATGCACGGGCCCGGCCGTCTGGACGACGGCCTCCGCGTCTTCGGCGTCGCGGACGAATTCGAGCATCGCCGAGACGGCCTCGAAGGTCTTCTGCGACGCCCGGTAGTCGGAGAAGCCCAGGAGGTATTCGGGCCGGAGGACGCCGACCAGGCCGGCCTTGGGCACGCCGGGCTGGTGGACAAGGAGCTGGGTCCCGACGAGGAGCGGGACCTTGCCCCTGGCGAACTCGGCCAGGAGGCGCTCCCGGTCCTCCGGCTTCGAGGCCGTGTCGGCGTCGAAGCGGGCGACCGGGACCTTGGGAAACAGCCGGGCCAGCTCTTCCTCGACGGCCTGCGTTCCCGCGCCCCGGCGGACGGCCAGCTCGCCGCCGCACCGGGCGCAGGCCCGGCGCGCGTCCACGGCGTGATCGCAATAATGGCAGATCAGGCGGTCGTCGGCCTTGTGGTAGACCAGGGCGACGTCGCAGCGGGGGCAGCGCGGGACCGAGCCGCATTTCCGGCAGACGATCTGGGCGGCGTAGCCCCGGCGGTTGAGGAAAAGGATGGCCGGCTCCCCCTTCTCCAGGCGCGCCCGGAGCCGGCGCTCGAGCTCGCGGGAGACGATCGGGGCGTCGCCGGCGTGCTCGACCACGGTCGCCGCGGGCCGCCGCGGCTCCCGCCCCACGTCGATCAGGATGCCGCGCCGCCGGGCCTCGGCCATGGCCTCGACCGTCGGCCGGGACGACCCGAGAACGGCCACTGCGCCTTCGGACCCGGCCCGCAGCACGGCGCCGCGGCGGGCGTCGTAGGCCGGGCTCTCGGCCTGGGCATATGATTCCTCCTGCTCGCCGTCGACGGCGACCAGCCGCAGGGGCCCGGTCTCGACGAAGAGCGCCGAGCGCGTGCCGGACGCCAGGGCCGCCCGCCCGCTCCGGAGCGTCCGCCAGGCCTCTTCACGCTGCCGGCCGGTCATCCGGCCGTGGAAGACGACGGCCTGTCGCCCGTAATCGGCCTTGAAGCCGGAGACGAGCGACTCCGAGGGGGCCACCTCGGGCTGGAGAAAGAGCACGCGCCCGCCCGCCCCGACGGCGCGCCGCACCAGGGCCTGGAAAGCCGCCCGGCGCGGTCCGTCCGAGCCGAAGAGGTACCAGGCGCCGGCCCGGCCGTCGACGATCGCCCGCTCGACCGGTGCCAATGCGCCGGCCTCGCGGAGCGACTCGGGGAAGGCCAGCCCCAGTTGAACCGCGCCGGCGGCGCTTTCCCCCGCCTGGACGGGCCGCGGGGCCGCTCCGGCCTTGTGCTCGACCGCGACGAGCCCGGTCCTCTCCATCCGCGAAACGAGGCCGGAGACGTCGCCGCCATCGAGCTTCCGCCGCAGGGCCAGCGGGCTCAGGCCCTTGGGCGCGACCGCCAGGGCCCGGGCCAGGACCCGGGCCTTCGGGCCCAGACCGCCCTTCTCGAGCGCGTCCCGCCCGGCCTCGGTCAGGGCGACGACGACCCGCGTCTTGACGGCGAGCGAAGGCGGCAGGGCCGTCTGGAGGATCTCGCCCCACGAGGAGCGGAACTCGGCGCTCAGGCGGCCGGTGAACTCGAGGAAGCGCTCGTCCCTGAAGGGCCGGTCGTCGAGGACCTGGAGAAGCTCCTTGACCTTGACCCCCTCCGCCGGCGGCTCAGGCGTGACCGCGACGATGAAGCCGTTCTGCCGGCGGGCCCCGAGCGGCGCGACCACCCGCGCCCCGGGCCGGGCCGCGGCCCGGAAGGCCTCCGGGACGGCGTAGAGAAAGGACTGCTCGAGGGGCAGCGGAAAGACGACCCGGGCGAAGACCGTCATTTTCTGCCGAGCAGGGCCATGACCTTCTGCATGTCCTCCCAGACCATCCGCCGGAGCTCGCGGTTGTTCTCGTTCCGGACGAGGTAGGACGGGTGGAACGTCGGCATGACCGGGATGCCGCGGTATTCCCCGAAGCGGCCGCGCCGGGCCGTCATGCCCTCGCGGCCGGGCGCGAAGAAGTCCGTCGGGGTCTTGCCCAGGGTGACGATGGCCTTCGGCCGGATGAGCTCGATCTGGCGGACGAGATAGGGCGAGCAGGCCTCGATCTCGTCGCCGTGGGGGACGCGGTTCTCCGGCGGCCGGCACTTGACCATGTTGGCGATGTAGACCTCGTCCTCGCGGAAGGTCATGGCGGCGATGATCCGGCGCAGCAGCTGCCCGGCCCTTCCGACGAACGGCCGGCCCTGGAGGTCTTCGTCGCGGCCTGGACCCTCGCCAATGAACATAAGCTCGGCCGAGGGATTGCCCTCGCCGGGCACGGCCTTCGTCCGGAACCGGTGGAGGGCGCAGCGCGTGCAGGCCCGGACCTGCCGCTCGATCTCCTCGAGGGCCGCCCGCTCGGCGTCCGTCTGCGGCGGCCGGCCGGCCAGGGAGGCCGGGGAAGGCGCGGGAGCGGCGGCGGCGGCCGGAGCCGGCTGGAGCCCCGTCCCGCGGCGGGCCGAAGGAGCCGCCGGCGCGGCCGGCCGGGACGACGCCCGGGCCGCGGTCCCGGCCGGGGGCCGGTACGTCCCGCGGCGCGGCTCCTCACCGGGCCGGCGCAGCACGAACCCGGCCCCGGCCTCGGCCAGGAAGTCGACGTGGGCCTTGAGGTCCTCGCGGATCTCAGCGGCGCTTTTTTTTGTCAAGGAGAGCCTCGATGCGGTCGAAGATGATGCGCCCGATCTCGCGCTTGCTGAGCAGGCCGGTCGCCTGAACCTGGCCGGACGGGGCGATGATCAGGGCCTCGTTCGCGTCGGTCCCGAACCCCCGGCCGCCGCCGACGGCGTTGGCCACCATGAGGTCGGCTTTCTTCGCCGCCATCTTCCGCCGGGCGTGTTCGGCGACGTCGTGGGTCTCGGCGGCGAACCCGACCAGGACCTGGCCGGGCTTCCTCGACCGGCCGAGCCGGGCCAGGATGTCGGGGGTCCGTTCGACCGCCAGGGACAGGCCGATCTCCTCCTTGGCCGCCTTGCGCCGGCGCGCGTCCTTGAACCGGAAATCGGAGACCGCGGCGGCCATGACGACGATGTCGGCCTTCGGGAAGGCCTTCAGGCAGGCTCTCTCCATCTCGGCTGCGGTCTCGACGGCCACCGTCCGCGCGCCGGCCGGCGGGACCAGCCCCGTCGGGCCGGAGACGAGGACCGTCCTGGCGCCGCGGGCGACCGCCTCGCGGGCCAGCTCGTAGCCCATCTTGCCCGACGACGGGTTGGAGAGGAAGCGGACCGGGTCGAGGTGCTCGCGCGTCGGCCCGGCCGTGACCAGGACGGTCCGGCCGGCCAGGCTCTTCGTCCTGGCCAGGATCCGCAAGCCTTCCTGGACGATCGTCCCGGGCTCGGCCAGCCGGCCCCAGCCGGCGTCGCCGCAGGCGAGATAGCCCTTCTCCGCCTCGACGAACTCGGCGCCGAGGGCCTTGAGGCGGCAGATGTTGGCCTGGGTCGCCCGGTCGAGGTACATGGCCTCGTTCATGGCCGGGGCGACGAGCACCGGCGCCGTCGTGGCCAGGAACAGGGTCGACAGGAAATCGTCGGCCACGCCGCCGGCGAACTTGCCGATGACGTTGGCCGTGGCCGGGGCGACGCACAGGAGGGCGATCTCCCTGGCCAGGGCCACGTGCCGGATCGACCTCGCTTCCGGCTCCTCGAACGTGTCGACGATGGTCTTCGTGCCGGCCAGCGAGCTGAAGAGCAGGGGCGAGATGAGCCGGGCCGCGTTCGGGGTCATGACCACCTGGACCGCGATCCCCGCCTTCTGGAAGCCGCGGACGACCTCGCAGGCCTTGTAGAGGCCGATCGACGACGACACGCCCAGGGCGATCTTGGTCTTTCTCCCGGTCATGGCCGCCCCTTGGCGAAGCTGCGCAGGATGGGCCTCAGCCGCCCGGACATGGCCTCGGGGCGGTGCCGCGCGGCGCCGATGATGGTCTTGAGGTCGGCCACGGCCCGGGCGAGATCGTCGTTGACCACGACGTAGTCGAACTCGGCGTAGGCCCGGACCTCGGCCCGGGCGTTCCGCAGCCGGCGCTCGACCGCCTCGCGGCTGTCCTCGCCGCGGGCCATGAGGCGGCGGCGGAGCTCCGACGCGACGGGCGGCATGATGAAGACGAGGACGGCCCCCTCGACCCGGGCCCGGACCTGCCGGGCGCCCTGGACGTCGATGTCGAGGATGATGTCGCCGCGGCGGCCCTTCGTCTCGACCTCGGCCCGGGCCGTCCCGTAGAGATTGCCGTGGACCCGGGCGTGTTCGAGGAAGCGCTTCTCCCGGACCATGCGCTCGAAGACGAGCTCGGAGACGAAGTGGTAGTCCAGGCCGTCCTTTTCCGAGGGCCGGCGCGGCCGGGTCGTGTGCGAGACGGAGAACTCCAAACCGCCGAGGGCCCGGCGGACCCGCTTGATGAGGGTCGATTTGCCGCAGCCGGACGGCCCGGTGATGACGAAGACCATGGCGTCGACTCCCCTATTCGATGTTCTGGACGTGCTGGCGGATGCTCTCGAGCTCGTTCTTGATGGCCAGGCTCTCGCGGGTGATGCGGATGTCCTGGGACTTGGAGGCCAGCGTGTTGGCCTCGCGGTTGAGCTCCTGGGCCAGGAAATCGAGCTGGCGCCCGACCGGCTCGCCGACCCTGGGCGAGAGGAAGGACTCGAACGAGTCGAGGTGGGTCTTGAGCCGGCCGATCTCCTCGGCCAGGTCGTAGCGCTGGGCCAGGATCGAGGCCTCCTCGGCCAGCTTGCCTTCAGAGACCTGGGCGCCGCCGTTGAGACCGGCCAGCCGCTTCTCGATCCGGGCCTTGAGGCGGGCAGGCTGGCGCCTGAACTGGGCCTCGGCCCGGGCGACGGAGCGCCTGACGGCGGCGATGTGGGTCCGGAGGAGCCGGGCCGTCTCCCGGCCCTCGCGGCGACGCAGGGCCAGGACGTCGTCGAGCGTCCGGACGAACGAGCGCTCGAGGAAGGCCGCGTCCCGGGCGCTGAGGGCCCGGCGGCCGACATCGATGAGCTGGGGCACGCGGAAGAGGCTGTCGAGCGAGATCTCGAGCCGCAGCCCGGTCCGCCGGCTGACCCGGTCGAGGGAGCGCAGGATCTTCTCGAGCAGGCCCTCGTTCAGGGAGAAGTCCCAGCCCGCGGCGCCGAGCGGCGTCAGGTCGATGAAGACCTCGACCCGGCCGCGCCGGATCTTCTTCTCGCAGAGGGCCCTGAGGCGGCCTTCGGCCTCGCCCAGAGGAGCGCCCTTGTAGGACCAGTCGAAGAAGCGATGGTTCAGGGTCTTGACGCCGATCTTCAGCCGCATCGACGGCGACACGAAGCTCTTTTCGGCGAATCCGGTCATGCCCAGGATCATGATGCGTTCTCTCCTCGCTCGTCCCGCGCCCGCCGCCCGTCCCCGCTCACTCGCCCCCGAAGAGGGCCCGGGCGATGCCGTAGGCGTTCAGGCTCGAGCCGACGGTCAGGTTGTCGGCGATGGCCCAGAACCAGAAGCCCCGAGGCAGGACCGGATCCTTCTTGATCGGCCCCAGGTGGATGCGCTCCTTGCCGGCGACGGCCGCGGGCGAGACGGCCGCTTCGCCGCCCGCCGGAACGTGAAGCACGGGGTCCTGCCGGAGCGCGGCCTCGACCTCGCCGATCGAGGCGTCGCGGCCGATCTCGGCGTGGACCATGATCGAATAGGTGTGGAAGACCGGGGCCAGGACGATGGACAGGGCGAGCGGGACCGGCTCCGGCCCGAGCACCCGGCCGACCTCGGCCGTGACCCGGCTCTCGAGGGCGGAGAAGCCGTTCTTGTCGGGCTTGGAGGTGCGGGCCAGAAGGTTGAAGGCGACCTGGTCGGGGAAGACCCTTTTCGACATGGCCGAGCTCCCGAGCATGGCATAGCTCTGCTCGGCCAGCTCCTGGATGCCTTCTTCGGCGTAAGCCGAGACGGGCTCGAGGACGAAGGCGATGGCCTGCTCGATGCCGAAGCCGGCCCGGAGGGACGCGAGCAGGTGCGAGAGGACGATCGTCGCCGGGTGCGGATTGGCGACGAGGGAGGTCTTGGCCCGCCGCAGGACCGCCTCGTTGATGCCGGCCACGACGAGCGGCACGGCGGGGTCGGCGTTGAAGGTCTCCGCCAGGTCCACGGCCAGGTATTCCTTTTCGCCGGCCATCTGACCGCAGCGGCGGTTGGTCTTCTCGTCGGCGGCCAGGAAGACCAGGTCCAGGCCATCGAGCGCGGCCGGCGTCAGGGCGTGGACGACCTTGGCCTCGCCGCGGAACTGGCCGAGCTTGCTGTACTCCTCCTCGACCTCGGGATCGAAGAGCTCGAGCGAGGCCAGGGGGAACTTCCGGACCGTCAGGACCTCGAGGATCTCCTTGCCTCTCAGCGTATCGGAGCCGACGAGCCCCAGGCGGGGTTTGCGGGATTTGGGCGGGGTCATCGAGGTCCTTATCGGGTCTGGAGGTATTCGGCCATCAGCTGGTACATCCGGTCCTTCAGGGCGAGCTTCTTCTTTTTGATCTCCCGCTCCCGGTCGGCGTCGGCCGGCGAGGGATGGGACTTGCCGCGGAGCGCCTCGAGGGCCTTGTCGCAGGCCTGGTGGTCGTCGTGGGCCCGGCGAAATTCCGCGTTCTCCCTGAGGAGAAGCTCTTTGAGCGCCTGTTCATCCATACGTTCGTTCCCTCCGCGGCCAGAATATCATATCGACCGGGTCGTTTCAATTTGGGGCGGGAACGGCTTTCGGGGACTTCCCCCGCAGGGATCCGTTCCTCCCGGGGTCGGCGGGCAGGCGCCGGAAGTATGGGCCCACTCCGGGGAAGCCAGTATCGCATGTTCTCCCCGGTTTCCGGGCCGAGAGTCCGGCGCTTGGGGCATCCGGCTCGGAATATTGACTTTATCGGGTGGAATATTTATACTTGTCCCGCCGTCGGGCGCTCGTTCGGCGGTCCAAATGGCTAGGTAGCTCAGTTGGTAGAGCGAAGGACTGAAAATCCTTGCGTCGGCGGTTCAATTCCGTCCCTAGCCATTTTTTCTTTTCTATCCCGGTGATCGTCCCCATCCGCCGTTTCCCGCCGGCGAGGACGATGCCGCCGGCCCGGCTCCCCGGAGACTCCTTTTGAGGGTTTTTTTCCGGTCCCGGTAATTTTCGCCCTCCAAAACGCTCTTTTATATACCATGGCCGATTTCTGCGCTTGCCGGAAGGAAGGAGGCAACGTGGGAATGACAGGAGCGTTGCCGGCCGGAGGGCTCCGGCCTGACCGCCGGCGGCCGGGAGGCGAGCTGATGGAAGAAGGAGAAAAGGACTTGGACAAGGCATCCGGCGTCATCCTCGTGCGGCCCGGCGGCATCGAAACACGATTTCCGACCTTTGAGGAAGCCACCGCCGCCGGCGAAGAGTTCCTGCTCGCGCACCCGTCGGAGTGCAGCGTCGCGCTCTACGAGCTCGACGAGGTCGGCCGGGAGGCCCGGACCAGGAAGATCTTCCATTGGCGGGACGATTTCTTCCATTACCTTGACGCCGCGGGCGGGGGGCGCGTCGTCGCGAAAGTCTTCAGGCGACCCTGCCGCCGGCCGACGGAGGCCGGGGAAAGCGGGCCGGGTCTCAGGACGGCGGACTGACAGGCTGGTCCGGGAGGCAGGAATGACGCGCTTTCACTCTCCCTTCGACGGGAAAAGGTTCATCGGGGACAACAGGTTGAAGATCTTCCACGATTCGGTCTATGAGGCCCCGCTGATGATCTCGGGCGGCTGCGGGATCGATCGCATCCCCGCGGAGGAGGTCCGGCTCTTCTCCCCGGACACGGCCGGGGAGGCGAAGCGCCGGGGATTCGTCCCCTGCCCGCATTGCCGGCACGGCGAGGAGCACGCCCACGAATGAGGCGGGCGGGCCCGGGCCGGCGGCCGCGGTCTAGAACTTATAGCTGACCGAGACCGACGGGACGACGATGTGCATCCCGTACCTGATATCGTAGGTCTCGGAATCCTGGACGCGCTCCCGGCCCGCATAGTACTCCAGCCCGAAATCCAGCTGCAGGCCGCCGCTGAGGGTCTTGCCCAGGCCGAGGCACACCGTGTTATAGGTGAAGTTCGGCAGGAAGACGTTGAGGGTCGAGGCCGGCCCCGGCGCGGGGTCGTGGTAGCAGCCGGCCCGCAGGGCCGTGGTCGCGTTCAGCTTGAATTCCGCCCCGATCCGGAGCTGGGTCCTGTCGGCCCAGTCGAAGGCCCGGACGTCGTTGCCGTTCGCCGTCATGATGGCCGCCCAGGCCGGATCCAAATAGTCCGTGGCGATGTGGTCGAGCTTCGACCACTGGGTCCATTGGACGTCGGCGCTCAGGACGAGCCGCGGGACGGGCCGGAAGGCGACGCCGCCGGCGATCCAGAGCGGCCAGGTCATCTTGCGCTCGAGCCGCGAGGCGCCGGGCAGGCCGTACATCGGGAGATAGGACATCAGGGCCGAGCCCTTGTAGGTCATGGTCGACGGCGTCCGCACCGTCAGGCCGAGGCTGAGCCGGTCGCTGGGCCGGGCCAGGACGCCGAAGGTCGCCCCGACCGCCCAGCCGTTCATGTTCTCCTCGTACTGGCCGAGGTCGACGGTCCCCTCGCCCAGGTCGGCCGACCCGGCCGGCATCTTGAGGCTGAAATTCCCATACTGGATGTTGACCGTGGCCCCGACGGAGATCCGGTCGCCGAGCTTCACGGCCACGAGCGGGGAGAGGGAGAAAACCCAGATCTTGCTCGACCAGTCGTACGTCGTCCCGCCGGCCAGGTCCGCGAAGTCGGCGCCGTTCCATTTCGTCCCCATGCCGGAGGGCGTGCCGAAGCCCAGGCCGACGACGACCTTGCGGCCGACCGGCCTGTAGTAGGCCCCCAGGAAGCCCAGGTAATTGGCCTTCCTGGTCCTGGCGTCAACGGCCGGCGGAGGATACTCCGGGATGTAGACAAATCCCGGCTTGATCGAGAGGCCGTAGCTCGTCTTCGGCATGAGGTCGGTCGCAAAAAAGCCGTAGGTCGTCTGCCTGAACCAGGCCGCGCCGGCGGGGTTCCAGAACACGGCGCTGAAATCGTCGGCGACGCCCACGAACGCGCCGCCCATGGCCTGGGCCCGCGAGCCGAGGCTGTTCAGGTTGAGGCCGTTCGCCGGCGCGATCGAGGGCAGAACGGCAAGGGCCGCCAGGGCCGCTATCAGGATCTTCTTGGTCATGATCTGTGTCTCCGTTGCGCGAAGGTGCGGCCTATTATATTACGAACCGGGCGAAAGGGGCACGCGGCGGCGGTGCCGGCCGCCTATTTCTTGCCGAAGGCGAACTGGCCCGCCTTGTCCACGCCGATCACGGCCGTGTCCCCTTCCCCGTAATCGCCGGCCAGGATCCTCATGGCCAGCGGGTTCTGGACGTCCCGCTGGATGGTCCGCTTGAGGGGGCGGGCCCCGTAGACCGGGTCGAAGCCCCGGTCCGCCAGCAGAGCCTTGGCCTCCCTGGTCACTTCCAGGCCGATCTTGCGGTCGGCCAGCCGTTTCGCCAGGAGGTCCAGCTGGAGCCCGACGATCTTCAGGATGGCGCTCTTCGGCAGCGGCCTGAAGATGATGACCTCGTCGACGCGGTTGAGGAACTCCGGCTTGAAGTGGGTCTCGAGGACCTTGCGGACCTCTTTCTCCATGGCTTCGTAATCCCGGCTGAGGTCCTTTATGGCCTGGCTGCCGAGGTTCGAGGTCATGATGATCAGGGTGTTCTTGAAGTCGACCGTCCGGCCCTGGCCGTCCGTCAGGCGGCCGTCCTCGAGGATCTGGAGCAGGATGTTGAAGACATCGGGATGGGCCTTCTCGATCTCGTCGAGCAGGATGATCGCATAGGGCCGGCGCTTGATCGCCTCGGTCAGCTGGCCGCCCTCCTCGTAGCCGACGTAGCCGGGCGGGGCGCCTATCAGCCGGCTGACCGTGTGCTTCTCCATGTACTCGGACATGTCCAGCCGGACCATGGCCTTCTCGTCGTCGAACAGGAACTCGGCCAGGGCCCGGGCCAGCTCGGTCTTGCCGACGCCGGTCGGGCCGAGGAAGATGAAGGAGCCGATGGGCCGGCCAGGCTCCTGGATGCCGGCCCGGGACCGGCGCACCGTGGCCGCGACCGCCTGGATGGCCGCGTCCTGGCCGATGACGCGCTTCCCCAGGATCTCCTCCATGCGGATGAGCCGGTCGACCTCGCCCTCGAGCATCTTGGCCACCGGGATGCCCGTCCACTTGGAGACGACCTGGGCGATGTCCTCCTCGTCGACCTCCTCCTTGAGCATCCGGCCCTTGGCCTGGAGAGCGGCCAGGTCGGCCGCGGCCTTGTCCATCTGCTTCTGGACCTCGATGATCTTGCCGTAGCGGATCTCGGCCGCCTTCTCCAGGTCGCCCCGGCGCTCGGCGCCCTGGGCCTCGATCTTGAGCGCGTCCAGCCGCTCCTTGAGCTTGCCAGAGGCCTCGATGGTCTCCTTCTCCTTCTGCCAGCGGGCCCGCAGGGCCGAGGCCTTCTCCCCGAGGTTGGCCAGCTCCTCCTCGATCCTCTCCAGCCGCTCCTGCGAGGCCGGGTCCTTCTCCTTGCGCAGGGCCTGGCGCTCGATCTGGAGCTGGAGGATCCGCCGGTCGAGCTCGTCGAGCTCCTCGGGCAGGCTGTCGATCTGGATGCGGATGCGCGAGGCGGCCTCGTCGACGAGATCGATGGCCTTGTCCGGCAGGAACCGGCTGGTGATGTAGCGCGACGACAGCGTCGCCGCGGCGACCAGGGCCGAGTCCTTGATCCTGACGCCGTGATGGGCCTCGTACTTCTCCTTGAGGCCGCGCAGGATCGAGATCGTCTCCTCGACGGACGGCTCTCCGACGTAGACCTGCTGGAAGCGCCGCTCCAGGGCGGCGTCCTTCTCGATGTGCTTCTTGTACTCGTTGAGGGTGGTCGCGCCGATGCAGCGGAGCTCGCCGCGGGCCAGGGCCGGCTTGAGCATGTTGGAGGCGTCCATGGCCCCCTCGGCCGCGCCGGCGCCCATGATCGTGTGCAGCTCGTCGATGAAGAGGACCACTTGGCCGCCCGAGTCGGCGATCTCCTTGAGCACGGCCTTGAGCCGGTCCTCGAATTCGCCGCGGAACTTTGTCCCGGCGATGAGCGAGCCCATGTCGAGGGCCAGCAGGCGCTTGTTCCTGAGGGACTGGGGCACGTCGCCGTTGGCGATGCGCTGGGCCAGGCCCTCGACGACCGCCGTCTTGCCGACGCCCGCCTCGCCGATGAGCACGGGGTTGTTCTTGGTCCGCCGCGACAGGACCTGGATGACCCGCCGGATCTCGTCCTCGCGGCCGATGACCGGGTCGAGCTTGCCCTGGCGGGCCAGGGCGGTCAGGTCGCGGGTGTACTTCTCCAGGACCTGGTACTTGCCCTCGGGCTCCTGGTCGGTCACCCGCTGGGAGCCGCGGACGGCGGCCAGGGCCTTGAGGACGGAGTCCTCGCCGACGCCGTTGGCGCGGAGGATGCGGGAGGCCTCGCTCCGCTCGTCCTTGAGCAGGGCCAGGAAAAGATGCTCGGTCGAGATGTATTCGTCCTTGAGCTCTTCGGCGACCTTGCGGGCCTCATCGAGGAGCCGGCGCAGGTCCGGCGAGAGGGCGGCCTCCGCGGCGCCGCCGCCGACCTTGGGCAGCCGCTCCAGCGCGGACTCGACGTCGGCCTTGATCTTCGCGGCCGGCGCGCCGATCTTGGCCAGGATGGCGTTGACGATGTTCTCGTCCTGGGCCAGGAAGGCGGCCAGCAGATGCTCGGGCCGGATCTCCTGGTGGCCCATCTCCTCGGCCCGGGCCTGGGCCTTCTGGATGGCTTCCTGGGACATGACCGTGAACTGATCCCATCTCATCGGGGGCTCCTCCTGCGGCGACGATCTTTTCTATTAAAGGCCCCCGTCGCGGCCCTGTCAAGGCGGCGCGGGGCGCCTCGCCGCGGCCCGGCTCGCCCCCCTTGACAAGCGCCGGAAAATACATATTTATTGTCGTAGAGGCGTGTTATGGAAGAATTGGAAGTCACGAGCTGGCTGACGCTCGATGCGATCCGGAAGTCGAAGAGCGCGGAGGTCGTCGAGACGGTCGGGAACCTGCAGACGGGCCATTCCAAGTCCGTGTTCGTCGTCATCGAGGACGATTTCCTGGAGCTCGTCTACAGCGACGCCGCTTCCAGCACCATCCGCCGCTTCGACGACCGCGGCGATTTCGACGATGCCGTCGAGGAACGGAAGGCCGGGGACGGCGAGGAGCACTTGGCGGACGACGGCGACGAGGGCTACGACAAGGACGAGGACGAAGAGGACGACGAGGACATAGAGGACGGCTTCTCCGTCGAGGATGAGTCCGAGACCTACTGACCCGGCCTATTCATAAGAACGCCCCGCTTTCCTCCGTCTCTTTTATCGGGCCTTCTTACCCTCCGGGCGAACCGATCCGGCCCTTGAGCCCGGCCAGGATATTCAGCGCTTCGATCGGCGTCAGGGACGCAGGGTCGAGCCCCTCGATCTCCTCCTTAAGCTCCCGCAGCAGGGAGTATTCCCGGTCCTCGGCGAAGAGCAGGAGCTGGTTCCGGTCCCCGGAGGGCCGGGCCCGCCGGGCCAGCCGCGGCAGGCCGGATTCATCGAGCTCCTGCTTCTCCAGGTTGAACAGGATCTCCCGGGCCCGGTCGATGACGTCCCGGGGCAGTCCGGCCAGCTTGGCCACGTGGATGCCGTAGCTCCGGTCGGACGGGCCGGGCACGATCTTGCGCAGGAAGACGACCTCGTCCCGCCATTCCCTGACGGAGACGTGGCAGTTCTTGATCCGCGGCAGGGTCAGGGCCAGCTCGGTCAGCTCGTGGTAATGGGTGGCGAACAGGGTCCGCGGCCGGATGTCGGGCCGCTCGTGGAGGCGCTCGGCCACGGCCCAGGCGATGCTCAGCCCGTCGAAGGTGCTCGTGCCCCGGCCGACCTCGTCGAGCAGGATGAGGCTCCGGGACGTGGCGTTGTGGAGGATCGCGGCCGTCTCCAGCATCTCGACCATGAAGGTCGACTGCCCGACGCTGAGGAAGTCCATGGCCCCGATCCGGGTGAAGACGCGGTCGACCAGGCCGATCCGGGCCGAGCGGGCCGGGACAAAGGCGCCCATCTGGCCGAGGAGGACGATGAGCGCCGCCTGGCGCAGGAAGGTCGATTTGCCGCCCATGTTCGGGCCGGTGATGATCAGGATCTGATTCCCGGCGGCGTCGAGCTCGAGGTCGTTGGGGATGAAGGGCTCGGCCTGGCTTGTCTCGATGACGGGGTGGCGGCCGTCCTCGATCCGGAGGACGTCCTCCTCGTCGACGACCGGGCGGACGTAGCCGCGCCGGGCGGCGCACTCGGCCAGGGCCAGGACGACGTCGAGGGCGGCGACGTCGGCGGCGATCCGCTGCAGGCGGGCTGTCTCCCGGGCCACGGCCTCGCGGACCTCGAGGAAGAGGCGGTGCTCGAGGAGGCCGATGCGCTCCTCGGCGTGGAGGACCTTGTCCTCGTACTCCTTGAGCTCGGGCGTCAGGAAGCGCTCCGCGTTGACCGTCGTCTGCTTGCGCATGTAGTCGGCCGGGACCTGGGGCAGGTTGGGCTTGGTCACCTCGATGAAGTAGCCGAAGACCTTGTTGTAGCGGACCTTGAGCGAGCCGATGCCCGTGCGCCCGCGCTCCCGGCTCTCGAGCTCGGCGATGAAGCCCTTGCCCGAGCGGCTGACCGCCCGCAGGCCGTCGAGCTCGGCGTTCCAGCCGTCCTTGATGATCCCGCCCTCGGTCAGGAGGAAGGCGGGCTCGTCCAGGATGGCCTTGTCGACGAGGGCGGCGATGTCGGCGGCGTTGTCCCAGCGGCCGGCCATGTCCTTCAGGAGGCCCGAGGAGAACGCCCCGAGCCCGCGCTCGAGGGCCGGCAGCGGGACGAGCGAAGCCTTGAGGGCCACGAGGTCGCGCGGATGGGCGGCGGCCAGGGCGATCTTGCCCACCAGGCGCTCCAGGTCGTGGACACCCTTGAGCGTTTCCCGGAGCTCGCGGCGGGCGATGGTCGCGCCCAGCCCCTCGGCCACGGCGTCCTGGCGGCGGACGATCTCGGCGACGTCCCGCAGGGGCCGGAGGAGCCAGGACCGGAGCAGGCGGCCGCCCGGCGCGGTCACGGTGAAATCGATGACGTCGAGGAGGGTGCCCTTGACCCGTCCGTCGCGGAGGTTGCGGACAAGCTCGAGGTTGCGGACGGTCGCGGCGTCGAGGACGAGATAGCCAGCGGCGTTGAGGTAGGAGAGGCGCTGGACGAGGGCCAGGGAATCTTGCCTGACGCGCTTGGCGTAGGCGATGAGCGCGCCCGCGGCGGCCGCGGCCCGGGGCTTGTCTTCGAGACCGAAGGCGGCCAGCGACCTGGTCCCGAAATGCTCCAGGACGACGCGGGCCGCCTGGGGCGGGTCGAAGAGCCAGGCTTCGGCCGGGCTGAGGGCGGCGCCGTTCGAACCGTCGGCCGGCAGGACGCGCCGCAGGGACTCCTCGGCGCCCTCGGGATAGAGGATCTCCTTCGGCCCGGCCTTGAAGATCTCGTCGGCCAGCAGCCTGGCCTCGGCCCAACCGCCCTCGAGGGTCCGCACCTCCCCGGCCGAGAGGTCGAGCAGGGCCATGCCCCAGCCGCCGTCGTCGAGGGCCAGGGAGGCGATGAAGGTGTTCTCCTTGGCCTCCTCGGTCTCGATCTCGACGGCCGTGCCCGGCGTCAGGACCTTGATGACCTCGCGCCGCACGACCCCCTTGGCCGCCTTGGGGTCCTCGACCTGCTCGCAAACGGCCACCTTGAAGCCATGCTTCAGGAGCTTGGGCAGGTAGGCATTGACGGCGTGATAGGGCACGCCGCACATCGGCACCTTCTGCCGCGAGGTCAGGGCGATGCCGAGGACCGGAGCGGCGGTCCGGGCGTCCTCGTAGAACATCTCGTAGAAGTCGCCCAGGCGGAAGAAGAGCAGCGCGCCGGGATGGAGCTCCTTGATGCGGAAGTACTGCTCCATCATAGGGGTCAGGGAGTTTTCGTTGGCCATCGGAGCCCTCACTATACCCACCGCCCCCCGTTTTTGCAACTTCGGCGGCCGGGTCATCCCGGTGTCCGCGGCCCCCGGCCCGGGGCGCTTCCCCCGCGCCGGGAACGGCGCTTTCCGGAGTTTGACACCCGGGGGACGGTAGTGTAATCTCGGGGAGTGAATATCCCGAACTATCTCACCCTGGCGAGGATCGTGGCCATCCCGGCCATGGTCGCCGCCCAGCTGATCCAATTCCGGGGGCACGACCTGGTGGCCTGCGCCATCTTCGTCTTCGCCTCGCTGACGGACTGGCTGGACGGCTGGCTGGCCCGCCGGAAAGGCCTGGTCACCGTCCTCGGCCAGCTGCTCGACCCCACCGCCGACAAGCTCCTCATCGCCTCGGCGCTGATCTGTCTCGTCGAGCTCGGCCGGGTGCCGGCCTGGGCGGCCATCGTCATCATCGGGCGGGAGATCGCCGTGACGGGCTTCCGGGCCATGGCCTCGTCCAAGGGCATCAACATCCCGGCTTCGGCCTTCGGCAAGGCCAAGATGGGCAGCGAATCGTGGGTCGTCGGGGCCCTGGTCCTGGGACCGCTCTACCTGGGCAGGTTCTACATCGTGGCCAGGGTCGGGCTGTGGCTCGTTTTCGTCCTGGCCGTCGTCTCCGCCGTCGAATATTTCGTCCGCTTCGGGCCGCGGGTCATCTCACAGCCCGCCGAATAGGGCCGCCCGCGCCTTCTCGACGCCCTCCCAGCTCTCCGCGTTGTGGAGCGCCGGCGCCTTGTCCCAGCCCCGGGCGATGCGCTTGAGGAGGCCGGTCAGGACCTTGCCCGGCCCGCACTCGACGCAGGCGTCGACCCCCAGGTCCCTCAGCACGGCCATGGATCTCGTCCACAGCACCGCCCGGCTGACCTGCCGCTTGAGGGCGTCGCGGGCCTCCTCGCCGGTCCGGACGAGCGCGGCGTCGACGTTGGTGACGATCGGAAAGCGCAGCGGGCCGAAGGCCGCGGCGTCGAGATCGGCGGCCAGCCGTTCCTCGGCCGGCCGCATCAGCCGGGAGTGGAAGGGCGCGCTGACCGGCAGCATCACGGACCGCGGCGCGCGGATCGCCGCCAGGGCCTCCTCGAGCGCGGCCTTCTCGCCGGAGATGACGATCTGATCGTCGCTGTTCCAGTTGGCGATCTGGACGACGCCCGAGCGCACGCCGGCCAGCCGCCGCTCGACCTCGTCGCCCGGGACGCCGAGCACGGCCGCCATGCCGCCGGCGCCCACGGGCACGGCCTCCTGCATGAGGCGGCCGCGCTTGTGGACGAGCCGGACGGCGTCCTCGAAGCCCAAGCTGCCCGCCGCGACCAGGGCCGAGTACTCGCCCAGGCTGTGGCCCGCCGCCACGGCCGGGTCCCGGCCGAGGAGCAGGCACGCGGCCGTGCTGACGACCAGGAGGGCGGGCTGGGTGTTCCGGGTCAGCCGCAGCTCCTCCTCGGGCCCCTCGAAACAGAGCCTGGAGAGCGGGAAGCCCAGGGCCGCGTCCGCCTGCTCAAAAAGCCCCCGGACCTCGGCCGAACGGTCGTAGAGGTCCTTGCCCATGCCGACGGCCTGCGATCCCTGTCCGGGAAAGAGATAGGCGATGGTCATTTCAGGCAATCCTTCTTGATCTGGATGTCGGCCTGCTTCCGCAGGTCGTTGAGCCAGGCGGCTTTGCGCTGGTCCAGGCGCTCGCCGCGGAGGCGCGTCTCGATCGCGTCGGCGACCTTGTCCAGCGGTTCCGCCGTGGCCCCCCGCTGGGCCTGCTCGGGCAGGTAGATGTCCCGGTAGTACCGCTCGATCTCCGTCACCGAAACCGGGATGGACTGGCTGAAGCGCATGTCCAGGGCCCGCCGGCAGATGAGGCGCTCCTCGAGATAGGGCTCGAGGTCGGCGGCGGCCAGGCCGAACTTGGCCAGCTTGGCCGCGAAGGCTGCCTCGCCGACGGACCGGCGCACCTCGGCGACCGCGGCATCGAGCTCCTCGCCGCTGACTCCCCTGTTCTCGCGGGACAGGTCCAGGACGATCTTCCGTTCGATCAGGGCGTCCAGGGCGGCCCGCCGCGGGTCCGCTCCGGGCTCGGCGGCCTGCGCGCCGGCCAGCCCGAACTCGGCCGCGACCTCGACGTCGAGCAGGGTGATGATCTCGCCGTTGACGACGGCGACGACGCAGTTGACCGTCTGGGCCGGTCCGGCCGCGGCCGCGGCGAACGCCAGGGCCAGGAGTAGCCAGGTCCTCTTGAGCATCCTTGTCATCCTCGCTGCTAGAAGATGTTGCCGATCGTCAGGAAGATGAGCGCGCGGCCGCGCTTGTCCTGGGGGTCGAAGTCCCAGAGCTTCCAGGCGACCTCCAGCCGGACGGGCCCGAGGGCGGTCCGGTAGCGGATGCCTCCGCCGACGGCGCCCTCGAGGTCGAACGGACGGAAGTCCTTGAGGCCGGAGAAGACGTTGCCCAGGTCGAAGAAGGCGGCCAGGCGCAGGTCCCGCCAGGGCCGGAAAACGGGGAATGTCAGCTCCGTGTTGATGAGGACCAGGGCCTCCCCGCCGTAGGGCTTGAGCGTCGTCGGATCGATGGGCCCGAGCATCTCGAACTCCTCGCCCCGGAAGGTGTTGCTGCCGCCGGCGAAGAACCGTTCCGGCAGGTGGCTCAGGCCGTTGGCCAGCCCCAGGCGCGCCGTCAGGCCGAGGTTGAAGGTCGAGGTCAGGGGCCGGAAGTACTGGCCCTTGAGGAAGATCTTCTGGTAGTTGGACTCCGTGCCGAACAGGGGCAGGCCCACCTCGCCGACGGCGCTCAGGAACCAGCCCCGGCTCGGGTTCAGGGTGTCGTCCCGCCGTTCCCAGCTCATGCTGACCGAGGCCAGGGCGGCCGAGTACGGCAGGAAGCGGCGGTCGATATCAGGCGGCAGATCGCTGAGGTCGGGAGTCTCGGGCAGGGACGTCCTCGTCAGGCTCAGCGACCCGAGCAGCAGGCGCGACCGTCTCAGGGCCTTGACCAGGCTGAGGCTGACGCCGCGCCGGTCGAGCACGAAGGCCGTCCGGTCCTCGCGTTCGATCCAGGCCAGGACGGTCATCGGCAGGGACAGCCTGAAGAAATACGGCTGGTTCCAGGAGACGACGGCCCGGCTCTCGACGACGCTGGTCTGGCCGACCAGGCCCGCCTGGGCGCCCAGCCCGAAGACGTTGCTGCGGATGTATTCGGCGGTGCCCCGCACCCGGAAATCCTCGGGCCCGACGCCGGCCCAGGAGCCGGTCACGGGCTCCTTCGACTCGAAACCGAGGCCGACGCCGGCGTAGTTCTTCTCCCCTTCGCGGACGGTGACGACGACGACCTCGCCGCCGGGCCCGGTCTGGACCTCCTCGACGCGGACCTCCGAGAAGATGCCGAGCGCCTCCAGCCGTCTCTTCGACGTCTGGACCTTCGCGTAGTCGGCCGGATCGCCCTTGGCGACGCGAAGCTCCCGGCGGATGACCCCCGGGCGGGTCGAACGGTTCCCCGCGACGAAGACGTCACGGATGGTGACGGGGGTACCTTCGGTGATCTCGTAGACCAGGGCGACCCGGTTCTCCGCCGGCCGCTCGACCCGGGCCGCGACTTCGCCGCCGCGGACGCCGCGGTTGAGGTAGAAGCTCTCGATCTGGCTGACGTCCCTCTGGACGTTGGGCGCGAAGTAGGCCCCGCCCTCGCGGCTGACGAGGCCGCCGGCCAGCGTCGCCGGCGGGACGATCGTGGCGCCGGTGATGCGGATGGCTTCGACGGTCGTCCGCGCCCCCTCGCGGACGTCGTAGACGGCCTTCACGCCGTCCCGGACCGGCACGAGTTCGAGCCGGACCTGAACGTCGGCGAAGCCGTTCTCCTTGTAGAACTCCTCGGTCTCCCGGGGGATGCGGAAGAGGCGGTCGTAGCTGAGAAAGGCGACGAGCGGGACGTTCTCGCGGATGGCCAGCCGGGTCTTCAGGTCGAAGCTCGAGAAGGCCCTGTTGCCGCGGAAGTCCATGCCGGCGATCTTGGATTTCCTGCCGGGCTCGACCTCGTGGATGATGCGGGTCTCGCTCTGGTCCCTCTCCACCCGGCTCTTGACCGCGGCGAAAAGATACCCCTTCCGGCGGACGTAGTTGAGGATCCGGGCCTCGCCCTCGGCCAGGCCCCATTGCTCGAAGACGCGCTCCGCCCAGATCGGGTCGAGGAGCCGGGCCGGGACCTTGGCGCCCCGGACGAGGATGGTGATCTTGTCCTGGGGCACGATCTCGACGCGGAGGTCGACCCGGCGGTTCTGGTCGTCGAAGCTCTCCCCGGCGAGCCGGACCTCGGCCCGCCGGTAACCCGCCCGGGCCAGCCGGTCCGAGAGGCCCTGGAGGTCGGCGGCCAGGACCTGGGGGACGTAGGCGTCCCCGACGCGCGTCCTCATCTTCTTCAACAGGTCCCGCTCGGGGATCTCGGCCTTCCACTCGACCTCGAGCCCGCCGACCCGGTAGCTCTTCCAATCAGCGGCCCGGAAGACCAGGACGGCCGTCGACGCCTCCTCGTTCTTCTCCACCTCGCAGGCGACGGCGGCGTCGAAACAACCCTCCTGGCGCAGCCCCCGGCGCACCTCCTCGACCGCCTGCGGCAGCCGGTCTTCCTGAAGGAAGGCGCCCGGGCGCTGGGACGTCAGGGCCTCGCGCAGCCGCGAGGCCGGGACGCCGGCGCCGCGGAAGCGGACGGCGTCGATGAAGACCTTCCGGACCAGGTCGAAGACGAGATCGATCCGCTCCGTGCCCGTCCGCGAGACGCGGACGTCGGCGAACAGGCCGGCCCGGAAGATCTGCTTGACGGCCTGGTCGACGAGCCGCGGGGAGAAGGCGTCCCCGGGCCGGATGGGGATGAGCTCGAGCAGTCCCGCCTCGCCGGGCCGGCCGTCGACGCGGACGACGACCCGGTCGACGACGACGCCCTCCTGGACGGGCGCGGCCGCCCCGGCCGCGGCCAGCAGGACGGCCAGGGCCAGGCCCGCCGCGGCCAGCGCCGCCGCCCGCCGCGGCCTAGAAGCGCTTGCGGAACTTGACATCGAAACCAAGCCTTCCCCGGTCGTCCCGCCCGCCCACGAGCGAGAAGCGCCGGCTGACATCCCACTCCATCCGGAAGATGGGGGACTCGTCGATCTCGTTCCTGACGCTCGAATTGGCCAGGATGGTCGAGTACAGCACCAGCAGGTTGTTGGAGATCTTCTTGCCTACCGTTATCCGGGCCCCGATGCCGCCCGGGCCGCTCTCCGGGACGTAGGGGTCGACCCGGAAGCGGTCGAGCGAGAGCAGGCCGCCCGTCCGCCGCTTGGCCAGGTCGGCCACCTGGTAGGTCAGGAGCGAGGCGGTGTTCAGGGCGGTGCTGCGGTCGCCCGAATATGAATAATACATCCGCCGGAACGAATCGCCCAGGGCCAGGAGCGACAGGATCTCCTCCGGCGGCAGCGGCGGCGAGGAGCCGAACTCCGGCTTGAGCCGGCTGACCGGGCCGCTCAGGGTCAGCGTCACGCGGTAGTCCTTGACGTACGTCTCGCCGCGGAAGTCGAGGAAGGCCTCCGTGTTCACCGGGTCGCCGAACCCCAGCCGGCCGTGGATGACGCGGAAGCTGCGGTCCTGGAAGTAGAGATCGCCGCTGACGAGGTTGATGTCGCCGAGGAGGGTGGGATCGTCGAAGCCGCCGGCCACGGTCAGGTTGAACCGGGCGCTGAAGCGGCCGAGCGAGTTCTCGATGGCCACGTTCTCGTCGCCGCGGAGGCGGATGTTCAGGGACATGCCGTCGAAGAACGACGGTCCCGGGGTCTGCGTCGGCGCCTGCGAGGAGAAGCTGAAGCCGTCGTAGATCTCGCGGCGCCAGGTCAGCCGCCTGAACAGGAGCTCGCCCTCGGTCACGAAGCGGCGCGGCCCCTTGAGGAGGCGCAGGGAGCCGTCCACCTGGGCCCGCATCCGCTCCATGGGCGACAGGACCATGTCCTTGCCCTCGAGCCGCAGGTCCATCGTGGCGATGCCGCCCGCGCCGATCCCGACCGTGCCCGAACCGGCGATCGGCCCGCCGCCGAGCCGGCCGGCGATGGAGGTGATGGTCAGGACGCCGTCGGCGTAGGTCATGGGCGAGACGAAATCCGACACGGCGTAGGAGAACCCCGGCAGCGGCATGACCGGCGCGGCGACGTCGAGGGAGACAGACAGGCCGGCCCCGGCCGCGGTCTGGGCGACGTTGGCGACATAATCTATCCGGCCCTGGGCCCCGTTCCAGGGAACGACCAGGTCGAGGCTGGTGACCCGGCCCTTGACCGAGCCGCTCCAGGGCTCGCCGGACAGGGGGAATTCGAAGGCGCCCTCGAAGGGATTTTCGCCGGGGACGAGCGCACCGTTCAGCCCGAGGGAGATCTTCCCGCCGGAGACCCCGACCGAGAGCCCGCCGCGGGCCTCCGTCCTGTCGATCGGCGGCAGCAGCATGTCCTTGACGTCGAAAAGGCCGGGCAGGCGGTCCCGGCCGAAGACGCCGCGGCCGGCCAGTGACAGAGACAACCGCCCCGAGGCCGCCGGGACGATCTTGGAGAAATCGAGCTCCTCCCCGCGGAGGTCGAAGTCGAACTCGCCGCGGGCCGGCCCGACGAGCAGGCGCCCCTCGAGGCGGCCGCCGTCGAAATCCATGGCCAGCTCGGGGAAGGACAGCAGGCCGTCCTTATAGAGGATGCGGCCGGCCGCCCGGGAGCCCTTCTGGCCGAAGAACCTGATCTCGGGACTGGCGAACGTTCCCTCGAATTCCTGGCCGCCGCCGGCCCTCTGGGTCATACGGAAATCGCCCTCGGCCCGGCCGGACACGCTCACGGGGACTTCGAGGGCCGGCAGGATGCGGGCCAGTTCGCCCTCGCCGTTCCTGACATCGACGGCCAGCCCGCCGCGGGCCGCCCGGACCTCGACCTGTCCCTTGAGATCCGGGTCGTCGACGCCGAAGCGGCCCTCGAACGCGCCCCCGGCGAAGGTCAGGCCGGCCTCGACGGAGGCGGCGTTGAAAAGCCCGAAGCCGCCCGGCGACAGGGTGGCTTTCAGATCCAGCGCCGGCGAGGCCGAGCGGCCGGTCAGGTGTGCGTCGGCATAGCCCCGGCCCCGGATCTCCCCGAAGCCGAAGTCCTGGCGGAGCTCGAACGCGACGAACTCCCTGGTCTCCTTGACGTCGGAGACCGGGCCCCGGATGCGGGCGTCCAGGTCACCCTTGAGGTCGATGCGGGCCGTCGCCTCGAAACGGCCGAAATCCGATTCCAGGCCCGGCGTCTCGATGGTGACGATGTGGCCGGGGAAATCGACGCCGACCTTGACGAGGCCGCGGAAGGCATAGGTCCCGCCGCGGCGCTGGAGCGAGTCGTCGCGGAACTCGGCCTCGACGGCGAGCCGTCCGTGGGCCAGGGTGAAGCTGCCCCAGGCCGCGGACCGGACCGGCCAGGGGATGGAGATCTCCCGGAAAACCGGATCGACGATCATCGGGGAGGTCCGGCCTTCGACCCGGCCTCCGGAGAAGGTCAGGATCAGGCTCTCGGCCGGCCGGCCCGGCTTCCGGAGACCGAGCTCGAGACGTCCTCCCTTCTCCGGCGCGAGCTCGAACCTGCCCCGGATCTCGCCCATGGGCACCTGGTTGAGGGCCAGGGTATCGGAAGCGACGCTCGTCGTGACCGACAGGCGGCGGTCCCGGCGCTCGATCCGGGCCTCGCCGTTGACCCGGCCCTGCCAGCCGAAGGGCATATGCAGCAGGTCGTCGAGGATGTCCGCCGAGATATCATAGCGGGCCTCGAACTCGAAGGCCGGATCCAGGATGGTCCGGACCCGGCCGCTGGCCGAGAACGAGAGCTCCGGCCCCTCGAACGACAGACGGCTGATGGTCGCATCCTCGCCCTTGCCGTCCAGGGCCACGGTCAGGGCGCCCAGGGGGGTCGAGACGCGCCGCGGCATCGCGTAGCCGCTCGACGCGGCCGTCGCCCGGATGGCATAGTCCTCGCCCTTCTGGGTGACGAGCGCCCGGACGCCGCGGGCCTCGATCCGGGCGCCCCGCGATTCGTAGACGACCAGCCCGTCCTCGATGAGGCCGCGCGAGATGATGAACGGCAGCTCCAGGATGGACAGCGGCGGCCGCGGCTTGCGGCGCGGCTGGCCGGCCTGGGCCGGGGCCGGGCGGATGCGGATCTCCGGGGACTGGACGACGACGGACAGGATCCGGCGGTTCCGGACGAACGAGAGGTAGGGGATCTCGATCCTGACCCGGCGGGCCCGCAGGAGCGGCGCGTCGCCGAGGGAGCGGAAGTTCTCGATGACCAGGGCCGGCGGGAAATAGGACACGCGGAGGCGGTCGTAGGCGAAGTTCTTGTGGACCTGGCTGCCGATCTCCCGGACCAGGGCGTTCTTGCCCACGATCACGCTGACCGCCAGGACGGCCAGGACGAAGACGAACGCGGCCGCCCGGCGGATCCGGCGGGCGAGCGTCCGGGCCCGCTCCCCGAGCCGGAGGATGGCCTGGATCCTCACTTCTTGACTTTCCTCCAGTCGGCCAGGAAGCGCTCGACGCCGATGTCGGTCAGCGGGTGACGGAGGAGCTTCTCCATGACCCCGAACGGCACAGTGGCGATGTCGGCCCCGAGCCGGGCCGCCTCGATGACGTGGCGGGGGTGGCGGACGCTGGCCACGATTATCTCCGTGGCCGTATCGGAGTTCTCGAAGATCTGGACGATCTCGTCGATCAGGGCCATGCCGTCCTCGGCTATGTCGTCGAGGCGGCCGATGAACGGGCTGACGAAGCGGGCCCCGGCCTTGGACGCGAGCAGGGCTTGCCCGGCGGAGAAGATGAGCGTCATGTTGACGGCGATGCCCTCGCCGGCGAGGCGGCTGGCGGCCTTGAGCCCCTCGACGCCGACGGGGATCTTGACGGCGATGTTGGGCGCGATGCGGGCCAGGGCCCGGGCCTCGGGCACGATCTCGTCGGCCTTGAGCGAGACGCACTCGGCGCTGACGGGCCCGGGAGTGAGGGCGCAGATGGCCCGGATGTTGTCCTCGAAACTGGCGCTCTCCTTGGAGCAGAGCGAGGGATTGGTCGTCACGCCGTCGAGGACGCCCCAGCCGGCGACCTCGCGGATCTCTTCGACATTGGCCGAATCCAGGAACAGCTTCATTGAACCTCCTTGCCGCTCGGGCGCGTGAACGTGTTGGAGAGCACGCCGATGCCTTCGATCTGGACGTCGACCCGGTCGCCCGGGGCCGTGGCTCCCACCCCGGCCGGCGTGCCGGTGGCGATGATGTCGCCGGGGTTGAGGGTCATGATCCGCGAGACGTAGCGGACGAGATACGGGATGGGGAAGATCAGGTTGGCCGTCGTCCCCGACTGGACGAGCTTGCCGTTGAGGAAGGTCTTCAGCCGGATCGCGGCCGGGTCGAGCCCGGTCGCGACGCAGGGCCCGACCGCGGCGAACGTGTCGAAGCCCTTGGCCCGGGCGAACTGTACGTCCCGGCCTTGCAGGTCCCGGGCCGTGACGTCGTCGAAACAGGTGTAGCCGAGGATGACGTCGTCGACCGGGTCGTTCTCGCCGAGCTGGCGGGCCTTGCGGCGGATGACGACGCCGACCTCGCCCTCGTAATCCACGCGCCCGGAAGCCGGCGGCTGGACCACGGCGTCGAGGTGGCCGACGACCGCCGTCGGCGGCTTGAGAAAGATGAGCGGCTCCTCGGGCAGGGGGTTGCCCAGCTCCCTGGCGTGGTCGCGGTAGTTGCGGCCGATGCCGACGATCTTGGTGGGCAGGACGGGCGGCAGGACGCGGACGTCGCCTATGGGCACGGGGCTCGATCCGATGCTGAAGTCGCCGTAGATCGAGCCGACGACCGGGAAGAGGTACTCTTCCTTGAGGATGCCCGTGAGGACCCTCTTGCGGTAGCGGAAACGGTAGATCTTCAATTGCGCTCTCCCGTCTTCAGCATACACCAGGGGCGGCCGGCCGGTCGACCCCCGCTTCCTTGCGGACCGGATCCACGGTCGCCACCGAGAATTCCGAGGCCCGCCCCTTTGCGTCGAAGACCCGGACGGCGAAGGCCGGCTTGGCCGGGGCGGCCGGGCCCGGGGGCAGCTCATAGGCGAAGGTCCTGACCCCGGCCCCCTCCCCCGCCGGCCCGCGCAGGGCCGCGAGCTCGCCGCCGGAGACCCGGCGGGCCAGCCGGGCCGTCTTCTCGACCGCCCCGGACGTGAGCGGCGCGCCGGCGCCGGGCCGGCCCTTGTCGAAGACCCAGATCTCGACGGCGGCCAGCAGGCCGAGCGGCCTCCCGCCCACCGTCTTGACGGGATCGATCCAGCGGAGGACGACCGTTCCCTCGCCGGCGACGGCGGTCAGACGCTCGACGGGCATGGGCGCGCGGCCCGGCGGCAGGACGAGCGGGCCCTTGCGGCCGCAGGCCGGCGCGGCGGCCAGGCACAGCCCGAGGAGGAGCGCCGCGATCCGCTTGTCCATCAGAGGATGAAGCGCCGCAGGTCCTGGCTGACGAGGATGTCCCTCAGGTGTTCCTGGACGTAGGTCCGGTCGATCCGGATGGCCTTCGGGGCGATGTCCGGGGCGGCGAAGGAGATGTCCTCCATGACCTTCTCGACGACCGTATGGAGGCGCCGGGCCCCGATGTTCTCGGCGTCGGCGTTGACCTTCTCGGCGATGTCGGCGATCTCCTCGACCGCGTCCGGCGTGAACGAGACCCGGACGCCCTCCGTGCCCATGAGGGCCTCGTACTGGCGGATGAGGGCGTTCTCCGGCTCGGTCAGGATGCGGACGAAGTCGTCCTTGGTGAGGGGGGTGAGCTCAACCCGGATGGGGAAGCGGCCCTGCAGCTCGGGGATGAGGTCGGACGGCTTGGAGACGTGGAAGGCCCCGGCCCCGATGAACAGGATGTGATCGGTCCGGACCAGGCCGAACCTGGTGTTGACCGTCGTGCCCTCGATGATCGGCAGCAGGTCGCGCTGGACGCCCTCGCGGCTGACGTCGGGCCCGCGGCCGGACTCGCGGCCGGCGATCTTGTCGACCTCGTCGAGGAAGATGATCCCCGATTGCTCGACCCGGTCGATGGCCAGCCGCGCGACCTGGTCCATGTCGACCAGGCGCTTTTCCTCCTCCTCGAGGAGCAGCTCCCGGGCCTCCTTGACCTTGATCCGGCGGCGCTTGGTCCGGCCCCCGAGGAAGCCGGGCAGGAACTCCTGGATCTGGAAGCCGATCTCCTCGATGCCGGAGTTGGAGACGACCTCGACGGGCGGCGTCGTCTTTTCCTTGACCTCCATCTCGACCCAGCGTTCCTCGAGCAGGCCGGCCCGCAGCTGGGCCCGGAGCTTCTCCCGGGTCTCGACGGGTCCCGGCCCGGCCTCGGCCGTTTCGCCGGGAGCCTCCTCGCGCTTGCGGGCCGGCGGCAGGAGGATGTCGAGCAGGCGCTCCTCGACGGCGGCCTGGGCCTTGCCCTCGATGGCCTCGATCTCCTCCTGCTTGACCATGTCGGCCGAGATGCGGACGAGATCGCGGATCATGGACTCGACGTCCCGGCCGACGTAGCCGACCTCGGTGAACTTGCTGGCCTCGATCTTGAGGAAGGGCGACGAGGTCAGCTTGGCCAGGCGCCGGGAGATCTCGGTCTTGCCGACGCCGGTCGGTCCGATCATGAGGATGTTCTTGGGTGCGATCTCGTCGGCCAGGGCCGGCGGCAGCTTGCGCCGGCGGAAGCGGTTGCGCAAGGCGATGGCCACGGCCTTCTTGGCCGCCTTCTGGCCGATGATGTACTTGTCGAGCTCGGCCACGATCTCCTTCGGCGTCAGCTCGGCGTCAGGCGCCTCGACGGCTGGTTTCTCGAGAGATTCGGGCAGGTGGATGGGCATCAGAGCTCCTCGACCGTGATCTCGGCGTTGGTGTAGACGCAGATCTCGGCGGCGATCCTCAGGGCCTCCTCGGCGACGGCCCGGGCGTCGAGGCCGGTGTGCTTGATCAGGGCCCGGGCCGCGGCCAGGGCGAAGGAGCCGCCAGAGCCGATGGCCAGGATGCCGTCATCGGGCTCGACGACGTCGCCGGTGCCGGAGATGAGGAGCGAGGTCCCCTTGTCGGCCACGATGAGCAGGGCGTCGAGCTGGCGCAGGGCCTTCTCCATGCGCCAGTCCTTGGCCAGCTCGATGGCCGCCCGCGACAGGTTGCCGCGGTACTCCTCGAGCTTGGCCTCGAAGCGGGCGAACAGGGCGAAAGCGTCGGAGGTCGCGCCGGCGAAGCCGGCCAGGACGTCCCCCTTGCCCAGGCGGCGGATCTTGGTGGCGGTCTTCTTGAGGACGGTCTGGCCCATGGTCACCTGGCCGTCGGCGGCCATGGCCGTTTTCCCCATATGACGGACGCAGATGACGGTCGTCGAACGGATCATGGAGGCTCCTTTGACCCTGTCAATGATATCGGATAGGGGGGGTGAAGTAAAGGAACCGCCTCCCGGCCCTCTCCGGCGGGCCGGACGTGTCCATGGGCCTCCGGTTTGACCGGCCGATGATGATTTTTATAAGATACGGTAAGCACGCGAGTGAGAGGAGACGCGATGGCGTCGTTGACCCTGGTCGTCATGGCCGCCGGCATGGGCAGCCGCTACGGCGGGCTGAAGCAGATCGATCCCGTCGGGCCGAGCGGCGAGGCCGTGCTCGATTATTCCGTGTACGACGCCCTGCGGGCCGGCTTCGACCGGGTCGTCTTCATCATCCGCAGGGACATCGAGGCCGCCTTCCGGGAGAAGATCGGCCGGCGGATCGAGGGGGCGGCGGAGACGGCCTACGTCCTCCAGTCGCTGGACCAGGCGCCGCCCGGATTCGGAGTGCCGGCCGGACGGACCAAGCCCTGGGGCACGGCCCAGGCCATCCTGGCCTGCAAGGACGCCGTCGCGACGCCGTTCCTGGCCGTGAACGCCGACGATTACTACGGGCGGACCGCCTTCGAAGCCATGGCCGGCTATCTCGGCCGCGGGGGGGCCGGCCGGAGCGCCGACTACGCCATGGTCGGCTACCGGCTCGAGAACACCCTGTCCGAGCACGGCACGGTGGCCCGGGGCGTCTGCGAGGCCACGGCCGGCCTCGACCTCGTCGGCATCCGCGAGCTGCTGAAGATCAAGCGCTTCCCGGACGGCATCAAGCACACCCTGAACGACGCCGATTGGCTGCCGCTCGACCCGGCCGCCTGGACGTCCATGAATTTCTGGGGTTTCACGCCCGACCTGTTCGGGGAGCTCGGGCGCCTCTTCTCGGAGTTCCTGCGGGAGAAAGCGGCGAACATCCTCAAGGCCGAATTCCTCATCCCCGAGGTCGTCGGCCGGCTCATCCGGGAGAAGCGGGCGCGGGTCCGCATCCTGCCGACGCGCGAGCGCTGGTTCGGCATGACCTATCCGGAGGACCGGCCCCTGTTCAGGGCGGCCATCCTGGAACTGGTCAGGGCGGGCGTCTATCCGCGCGACCTCTGGGCCGGGCGCTCCGCCGCCTAGTCCCGGGATCCGGAAGGTCCATGAACGAGGGATGACCATGAAGAAAACCGCCGCCCTGACCGCCTGTCTCCTGGCGCTGGCCCTCTCGGCCGCCGTGCCAGGGCCGAAGCCCGAGGACTGGGAGAACCCGGCCGCGCTCCACGCCGGCACGGAAACGCCCCGGGCCGACTTCATCCCCTTTCCCGACGCGGCGGCCGCGCTGCGGCTCCAGCCCGCGGCGTCGCCCCGGTATCTCTCTCTCAACGGCCCGTGGAAGTTCCATTGGTCGCCGCGCCCGGCCGACCGGCCGCTCGATTTCTGGAAGCCAGGCGCCGACGTCGGCGGCTGGAAGGACATCCCCGTCCCCTCCGACTGGATGTTCCAGGGCTTCGATCATCCGATCTACGTCAACATGAGCTACGAGTTCGCGCCCAATCCCAGGCCGCCGTTCGTGCCGCACGGCCGCAACCCGGTCGGCTCCTATCGCCGGAACTTCACCCTCCCGGCGGATTGGGACGGGATGGACGTCTTCCTCCATTTCGGCGCGGTCAAATCGTTCTTTTATGTCTGGGTCAACGGCGAGAAGGTCGGCTTCAGCAAGGATTCCAAGACGCCGGCCGAATTCGACATCACGCGCTATCTCCGGCCCGGAGAGAACGTCCTGGCCGCCGAGGTCTATCGCTGGTCGGACGGCTCCTACCTCGAATGCCAGGACTTCTGGCGCCTGGCCGGGATCGAGCGCGATGTTTATCTCTACGCCGCGCCGAAGGTCCGCATCCGCGACTTCGAGGTCCGGGCCGGCCTCGACGGGGCGTACAGGAACGGCCGCCTGGGCCTCGCGGTCGAGCTGGGGACGGCCGGGGCCGCGGCCCTGGCGGCGGCCAGGCCCTCGGTGGCGCTGACGCTTCTCGACGAGGCCGGCCGGAAGGTCCTGACCGCGTCGGCCCCGGCTGCCGGGGCCGAAGGGGGCCGGGCCGCGGTCCGGTTCGACAGGACCGTGCCGAATGTCGCCCGCTGGAGCGCCGAGACGCCGGCCCTGTACCGGCTGGTCCTGGAATTGAGGGACGGGGCCGGCAAAGCGCTCGAGGCGGTCACGGCCAGGATCGGCTTCCGCACCTCGGAGATCAGGGACGGGCATCTGCTCGTCAACGGCGTCCGGATCCTGCTCAAGGGCGTCAACCGCCACGAGCATGACCCTTACACGGGACATGTCATCTCCGAGGAGTCCATGCGCCGGGACATCGAGCTCATGAAGCGCTCGAACATCAACGCCGTCCGGACCTGCCACTACCCGAATGACCCGCGCTGGTACGATCTCTGCGACGAATACGGGCTCTACGTCGTCGACGAAGCGAACATCGAGAGCCACGGCATGGGCTACGGCCCGGAGAGCCTGGCCAAGGACCCGGCCTGGGGCCCGGCCCACCTCGACCGCGTCGAGCGCCTGGTCGGGCGGGACAAGAACCATCCCTCGGTCATCATCTGGTCGCTCGGCAACGAGGCCGGGGACGGCGTCAACTTCGAGAACGCCTACGCCTGGCTGAAGAAGGCCGACCCGACGCGGCCGGTCCAGTACGAGCGGGCCGAGCTCCGGCCGCACACCGACATCTTCTGCCCGATGTACGACTCGATCGAAGAGATGCTCGAGTACGCCGCGACGGAACAGGACCGGCCGCTCATCCAGTGCGAGTACGCCCACTCGATGGGCAACTCCACGGGCGATCTCCAGGATTATTGGGATGCCATCGAGAGCCGCGACCAGCTCCAGGGCGGCTTCATCTGGGACTGGGTCGACGAGGGATTCGCGGCCAGGAACGCCAGGGGCGAACCGTTCTGGGCCTACGGCGGGGATTACGGCCCTCCCGATACGCCCTCGGACCAGAACTTCTGCTGCAACGGGCTCGTCGCCCCCGACCGGACGCCCCATCCCGCGCTGTTCGAGGTCAAGAAGGTCTACCAGTACGTCAAGCTCTCCGCGGCCGGCCTCGCGGCCGGCCAGATCGGCATCAGGAACGGTTACGCGTTCATCGGCCTCGGCGGCTTCGATCTCGGCTGGGAGATCGCCGCGTCCGGGAAGGCCGTGGCATCCGGAACGCTCCGGTGCCCGGCCGCGGCGCCCGGGGCGGGCGCGACCGTCCGCCTGCCGCTCCCCCGCTTCCAGGCCAGGCCCGGCGCCGAATGCTTCCTGAACCTCTCGGTCCGGACCCGGGAAGCCTGGGCCGGAGTTCCGCGGGGGCATGTCGTCGCCTCGGAGCAGTTCCCGCTCGGGCCCGCCGTCGGGACCGAGGCCGCGGCGGCCGGAACGCCCCTGCCCCCGCTGACGATCGAGAACGGCCCCCGCTTCCTTCGCGTCCTCGGCGGTGATTTCGCGGTCCGCTTCGACCGCCTGACCGGCGGCCTGGACTCGTTCGTCCACGAGGGGACCGAGCTCATCGGCGCCGGGATCGAGCCCAACTACTGGCGCGCGCCAACGGACAACGATTTCGGCAACCAGATGCCGCGGCGCCTGAACGTCTGGCGCCAGGCCAGCCTCTATCGCGACCTGACGGCGCTCGAGGCCCGGGGAACGGCCCCCGGCCGGGTGACGGTGACCGTCGCCTACGCCCTGGCCGGCGGCCAGGCTTCCCAGACCCTCGAATACGCCGTCGGCGGCGACGGCGCGATCGCGCTGCGCTCGACGCTCGTTCTCAAGGCCGGGGCCAACCTGCCCGAGCTCCCCCGCGCCGGGATCAAGCTGGCCCTGCCCGGCGCCTTCGACCGGATCGCCTGGTACGGCCGCGGGCCCTTCGAGAATTACCGGGACCGCAGGACCGCGGCCTTCGTCGGCCTTTACGACATGACGCCCGCCGAGCCCTGCCCCTACGTCAGCCCCCAGGAGTTCGGCAACCGGACCGACACGCGCTGGCTGGCCGTCCGCGACGGCCTGGGCCGGGGCCTTCTCGTCACCGGCGATCCCCTGTTCGAGTTCTCGGCCCATCCCTTCTGGCCGGAGGACCTGACCCAGCCGAGCCGCGGATCGAAGCACCCGCCGGACGTCCAGAGGCGGGACCTGACGTGCCTGACCCTCGACCACGGCCAGATGGGCGTCGGCGGCGACGATTCCTGGGGGGCCCGGGTCCACCCGCAGTACACGCTGCCGGCCGGGGATTACCGCTTCAGCCTGGTCTTCCGGCCCCTCGGGGCCGGCGACGATCCGGCGGCCCGGGCGGCGCGCTGAGCCCGGACCCGGGGCCCGGAAACCAAACGCCGCCGCCGGGCGTATTTTTTAATGGATCTTGATATAATCGGATTTAGTCAATATCCTTAATATACGAAGAGCCGGCCGACATCCATGAAATGCCCGCGCTGCCAGAACGACAACCCTGACGGGACGCGCTTCTGCGGCCACTGCGGCCGCGAGCTCCCCGGTTCGGGCGAGACCGTGGCCATGGGGACGGCCACCATCCAGACCCCGGCCAAGGGCCTGGAGCGCGGAACGACCTTCGCCCGCCGCTTCGAGATCATCGAGGAGATAGGCCAGGGCGGCATGGGCACCGTTTACAAGGCCTACGACAGCAAGATCCGCGAGGTCGTGGCGCTCAAGCTCCTCAAGCCCGAGATCGCGTCCGACCTCGAGGTCATCGAGCGCTTCCGCAACGAGATCAAGCTGGCCCGCCAGGTCGCCCACCGCCACGTCTGCCGGATGTACGACATCGGCGAGGAGTGGCTGACCATCTACATCTCGATGGAATACGTCGCCGGCGAGGACCTCAAGAGCTTCATCCGCCGCTCGGGCCACCTGACCGAGGCCAAGGCCGTCGGGCTGGCCAGGCAGATCGCCGAGGGCCTGGCCGAGGCCCACCGGCTCGGCGTCGTCCACCGCGATCTCAAGCCGCAGAACGTCATGATCGACAAGGACGGCAACGCCAAGATCATGGACTTCGGCATCGCCCGGTCCCTCCACACCAGGGGCGTCACCGGGACCGGGGTCATCATCGGCACCCCGGAGTACATGGCTCCGGAACAGGCCGAGGGCAAGGATATCGATCAGCGCGTCGACATCTACGCCCTCGGGGCCATCCTCTTCGAGATGGTCACGGGCCGCGTGCCGTTCGAGGGCGAAACGCCCCTGAGCATCGTCCTCAAGCACCGCAGCGAGCCGCCTGAAAACCCGCAGGCGATCAACGCCCAGATCTCGGCCGGCCTGAGCCGGATCATCCTGAAGTGCCTGGCCAAGTCGCGGGACGACCGCTATCCGTCGGCCGCCGAGGTCCTCGAGGACCTGGCCTCCGTCGAACAGGGGCTGCCGCTGACCCGCCAGACGACGGCGCGGACGAGGCCGGCCACGGCCCCGACCAAGCCCATCACCGACCGCGAGATCACGGTCAAGTTCAACCTCAAGAAGGCCCTGATCGAAGCCGCCGTTGTCATCGCCCTGGTCGTCCTCGGAGTCGTCGTGATCACCAGCAAGAGCGGCCGGGGCCCGGCCGAAAGCCGGCGCTCCCATACGGCCCTGATCCCGCCGGGCGGCCAGGAGCCGGCGGGCCTCGATGCATCCGGCGGCCTCCGCCAGTCCTTTCCCGGCGTCCCGTCCGCGGCCGGCCCGGCGGAGCCGCCCTCGCTCGGCGGCGACACGGGATCGGCCATCATGGGCTATCTCGCCCCGTTCCTGAAAGACCCTTCCAAGTTAATGGGCGAGAAGGACGCGGCCGAGTTCGAGAAGGCCCTGGCCCAGGTCAAGGAGAAGTACCCCTCGGAGGCCGCGGCGCTCTCCCATTGGATCGACAGCATCCAGAGCCGGATGACCGAAGGCAAGAAGCTGAAGGAAGCCGGGAACCTGGCGGCCTCGAAGCGGAGCTACGACCGGGGCGAGTCGGAGATGCGCAAGCTCCTGTCCGAGGTCAGCGAGCGCGAGCGGGCCAAGGCCGCGTTCCAGGAGCTTCAGGAGGCCAAGCGGCGGGCGGCCGTCCAGGCGCCGGCGGGCCGGCCGAACCTGCTGACCTGGATCGCGGCCGAGAAGGAGAAGGACGCCTCGGACGCCTTCGCCAAGAACGACTTCTCGGGCGCCCGGATCCTGTGCAATATCCTGGCCCAGGTCCACGCCTTGAGCCCCCGGGCCACGGACGAGAACAAGGGCTTGGCCGCGCTGGGCGAGCTCGTGACGGGCAAGCGCAGGGAAGCCGAGACGGCCCAGGCGCAGGCCAAGCAGGCCTGGCTCTACGACCGGGCCGTGTCGCAGGAACAGAGCGCCGGCCAGATGGTCAGCGAAGGCCTCGTGCCCCAGGCGGCCGAGCAGTACATCCTGGCCGCCTTCCTCTACGAGAAGGCCAAGGAAGTCGCCGAAGAGAGCGCCCAGGCCGGGCGGGGATGACGGCCGGGACCATGATGACCTCCGGGAAAAAGCGGCTGCTTTTCGTCTGCTACGGGAACATCTGCCGCAGCCCGATGGCCGAAGGCATCGCCCGCCTGCGGCTCGGTCCGGCCGCCGAGGTGGCCAGCGCCGGCATCGGCGCGATCGGCGGCCCGGCGTCCGAGGAGGCCGTGCTGGTCATGAAGCTCGTCTACAAGACCGATATCTCGTCCCATGTCGCCCGCCCCGTCGGCGCCTGCGATCTCGGGAGCTTCGACTATATCATCGCCATGGACCCGTCCATCTACCATCATCTCCGCGACGTCTGGGGGGTGCCGGAGGCGGTCCTTTACGGCTGGGCCATCGAGGACCCTCTCGGCTCCGGCTATCAGGCCTACAAGGAAGCGGCGCTCGAGATCGAGCGGCGGCTGGGACAGTTCCTGGCCGCGGTCGGCCTCGAGCCCTGAAGCCTCCCGCCTCAGCGATCCATCATCGCCCCGAGCGAGCGCAGGGCGGGCACGTTGTCGAAGACGATCCGGGCGGCCGTCAGCAGCGGCACAGCCAGGATCATGCCCGGGATGCCCCACAGCCAAGCCCAGAAGAACAGGGAAAAGAGCACGAGCAGCGGCGACAGGCTGATCTCCTTGGTCATGAGCCGCCGCTCCAGCAGGCGGTCGACGGCCACGTGGATCCCGATGAGCAGGACCAGGACGAGCCCGACCTTGAGGCTCAGGCCGCCCTCGAGGAACAGGGCCAGCAGCGCGGGCATGGCGACGGAGGCGATGGGGCCGAGCACCGGGACGTAGTTGAAGAACACGGCCAGCACGCCGAAGAGCAGGGCGAAGCGTACCCCGAGGATCCCCAGGACGGCCGCGACGAGGATGCCGATGACCAGGTTGTCAAGGGTCTTGACGGCCACGTACTTCTGGACCTCGCGGTCGATCCGGCAGACGGTCCGGCTCAGCGTCTCGGCCTGGGCCGGGGGGAAGGCGAGGCCGAACTTCCGGACCATCCGGCCGCGGCCGGCCAGGATGAAGATCATGAAGGCGAAGACCAGCAGCAGGTCCGACATGAACGAGGCGAAGGGGCCGAGCGCGCCGACGAGGAACGTCCCGACCTTGCCGATGTTGAAGCCCCCGATCCAGTCCGTCAGCCCGACCTTGAGCCGCGGATCGGGCACGAGGCTGTCGATCTTGGCGAGAAGCTCCCGGACCATCTCCGTGTAGGACGGCAGCTCCGAGGCCAGGGACTTGCCGCTCGAGTAGAAGACCATGCCGACGAGGTAGAGGGCCGCGAACGAGACGACGAGGATGAGGACCAGGGCCGCGGCCTTGGGCACCTTGCGCCCGACCAGGTAATCGAGCGCCGGCGAGACGGCGAAGGCGAACAGGAGGGCCAGGGCGAAGGGGACCAGGATCGACTGGGCCAGCTTCAGGAAGACGCCGGCGACGAAGAGGACGAGAGCGGCGACGCCGATCCGGACCCACTTGGCCTTATCCACGCGCGCTCCTCAGCCCATGCTCAGCGCTTCCTGGGCTTGACCTGGATCGCGGCGAGGCCCGGCTTCTTCTCGCACTCCTTGAGGAAGTCCTGCTCCCGCTGGGAGTTGACGTACTCGGGCGACTGGAAGCGGTAGGTGAAGCGGGTGTGCTCGTCGTAGCGGCCCTCGAGGATGGCGATGACGTCCTCGATGTTGACCCGCTCCTCGTCGGTCGGGATGACGAAGATCTTGACCTTGGAGTCGGCGGTCGAGATCTCGGTCTCGGCGTTGCGGGTCCTGGCCAGCTTGTTCCTGGCCTTGTCGAGCTTGATGCCCAGGAATTCCAGGCCCTCGCAGGCCTTCTCGCGGATGAGGTCGGACATCTCGCCGACGCCGGCCGTGAAGACGACGGCGTCCGCGCCGCCGATGGCCGCGGAATAGGCCCCGATGTACTTCTTGATCCGGTAGGCCTCGACCTCGATGGCCAGCTTGGCCCGGGCGTCGCCCGCCTCGGCCGCCTGCTGGACGTCGCGGCGGTCGGTGTACTTGCCGGTGAGGCCGAGCAGCCCCGACTTCTTGTTGAGGATGTCGCTCATCTTGGCCGGCGGGACGTTCTCCTTCTCCATGATCATGAGGTCGATGGCCGCGTCGTGGTCGCCGGACCGGGTGCCCATGACCAGGCCCTCGAGGGGGGTCAGGCCCATGCTGGTGTCGAAGGACACGCCGTTCTTGATGGCGTTGGCCGAAACTCCGTTGCCGATGTGGAGGCAGACCAGGTTGCACTTGAAGGGGTCCTTGCCCAGGAGCAGGGCGGCCCGCTTGGCGACGTAGAGGAACGAGGTGCCGTGGAAGCCGTAGCGGCGGACGCCGTACTTCTCGTACCAATCGTAGGGCAGGGCGTACATGTAGGAGCTGGCCGGCATGGTCTGGTGCCAGGCCGTGTCCATGATGGCCACGTGGGGGATCTGGGGCAGGACGTCCATGGCCGCCTCGATGCCCAGGACGTTCGGCGGGTTATGGAGCGGGGCCAGGCTGAACAGGCGCTTGAAGGTCTCGATCGTCTCCGGGGTGATCCGGACCGACTTGGTGAACTTCTCGCCGCCGTGGACGACCCGGTGGCCGACGGCCGAGATCTTGCCGAGGTCGTCCAGGACGCCGATCTTGGGATCGAGGAGGGTGTCGATGATGAGCTTGATGGCCTCCTTGTGGTTGGCGCACTCGTGGTCGAACTTGATGGGCTCCCGGCCGAGGCCGGACTGCTGGATATAGCTCTTGCCGATGCCGACCCGCTCGACGATGCCGGTGGCCAGAGTTTCCTTCTTGTCGTAGTCATAGAGCCTGTACTTGGCGGACGAGCTCCCGCAATTGAGGGAAAGGACGATCATGGAAGACTCCTTCGGGAACGAAATGAGAAGGCCCATTTTCTCCCCGCGGGGACAAAATGTCAAGGCGGAACGGGCCCCCGGCGCGGGGTTGACAGGCCCGGGGGGCTGGGGTATAAACCCGTCTTGTCATTATCTATACGAATAAGGAGTTCCCCATGGCCAATACCTTCATCCAAGACATTCGCGCCAAGGCCGCCAAGCGGTTCCTCAAGGTCGCCTTCCCGGACGCAGAGGACGTCCGGACCCTCCAGGCGGCCCTGATCCTGCGGGAAAAGAAGATCGCCGAGCCCCGCCTGGTCGGGCCGGCCGCCGCGATCCAGAAGGTCGCCAAGGACAACGGCCTCGACATCGGCGGCATCCCGATCATCGACCCGGCCACCGACGCGGCCCGGGACGAGCTCGTCGGCGTCCTGTTCGACAAGCGGAAAGCCAAGGGCTGGACCGTCGAGCAGTCGGCCGAGGCCGCCAGGAGCCCGCTCTACTACGCCGGGCTGCTGCTCGCGACCGGCAAGGTCGGGGCCGTCGTCGGAGGCAACGTCTCCTCGACCGGCGACGTCATCCGGGCCGCCATCCACACGGTCGGCACGGCGCCGGGCATCTCGACCGTCTCCAGCTACTTCATCATGGTCCTCCCCCAGAAGCTCCTGTGCTACGCCGACTGCGCCGTCGTCCCCAACCCGACCGACGCCCAGCTGGCCGACATCGCCATCACCTCGGCCAGGAACTTCCAGGCCGTGACCGGCGAGGAGCCGCGGGTGGCCATGCTGTCCTTCTCGACCAAGGGCTCGGCCTCCCACGCCGACGTCGACAAGGTCGTCAGCGCCGTGAAGATCGCCAGGGAGAAGGCCCCCAACCTCCTGCTCGACGGCGAGATGCAGGCCGACGCGGCCCTCGTCGCCTCGATCGGCGAGCGCAAGTGCAAGGGCAGCCCGGTCGCCGGCAAGGCCAACGTCCTCGTTTTCCCCGACCTCGACGCCGGGAACATCGGCTACAAGCTGACCGAGCGGCTGGCCGGGGCCGAGGCCGTCGGGCCCATCGTCCAGGGGCTCAACAAGCCCTACTGCGACCTCAGCCGCGGCTGCTCGGCCGACGACATGGTCAACGTCGCCGCCATCTGCAGCCTGATGGCCTAGCCCAGGATTAAAAAGAACGCGGGGTCGCCGCCCCGCCGGATGCCGTCTGTTCAGCTTCGCCGGGAGCCTTCTCCTCTGGATCGGCGGACTGAAGTCGGGGTTTGAGCCCGGCCAATCAGAATCAGGGCAGGGTGTTCAAAACCGCTTTGACGGCCATTCCCGCAGCGAGGGCAAAGCCGAAGCTCAACAGCGTGCCGATCAGGATGTACTCGGTCTCCTTTCGATTCGTCGGGTCCTTGATCTCGCCGAACCTGAAGAGGGACTTCAACCCGAGCAGAAGCGCGATCCCCGGGAGCTAATCTGCCAGGATGAACGACAGAAGGAAGATCTGCTCAAGGCATCCGATCCAGAGCCCGGCCGTTTCAAGTCCGCGCGATTTCTCCTCCGCAAGCTGCCGCCGGAATGGCTCGGGCAGAACGCTCATCAGCCTGCCCACCGGCCAGAGGACGATAATATATCCGAGGATGCTGATGAGTAATCGAGGCGAAGTCCATGCTTGGGCCAAACAGCGGGCGAGACAGCTATCCGTCCAACCCAAGAGCAGGAATAAGGCGACGGTCAGCACCGCCAGATGAGCCAGCTGATCGGCCAGGAAGGTCGATGTCCTGTTCCCCTTTGCGGCTTTCCAGGCATCGATCAGGGTGTGCGTCACGAAGAACAGGGGGATGAGCCAGGCCCACTGCGCCCACTGGGCCAGACCCTCTTTTCTTTTTGGTCCACCATCCTTCGCGACTGGAGAAGGAACTCAGATGCCACAGGCCCGATCAGCAGGCGGATGGGCGATGCCTGTTCGCTTATAACCATGGGGGGCTTATAATCCAGGATTATCGCCTTGGGAGCTTATATGCCGGCCGGCCACCATCTGATGGTATCCAGGGCTTTCCCGCTGAGCCGGAAAACCTCCCCGTCGCTCGACGTAATATTGCGCGGGTTCCAGGCCGATACGGATCCGAAACCCAATCCGAGCCGGGCGTCGGCATGGACCCCATCGGTGCGCCCTTTAATGAGTTCGGTCCTAATGAAGATAGCCGTCGGTCTCCCGACAAGACCCCCACGAAATTTATCGACGCCATTATAACCTCCAAGCCTTATAATGCCTGATTATAAGGCCTGGTCCTTATATGTCAGCGTCTTCATCGGGAGTAGTTGGCCCGAAAGATAACTCGCCCTGTCTATTCGATCCCTTTCGGGCCTGGCGGGGCGCTTCGCGAGCCTCCTTGGACACTGGGGGAAGTTCATTGGCAGAGAACAGCGGCCCGGCGAGGATCTCTTCAAGCAGCATCTTCTGTTTCGGATAGCCCTTGATGGTCTTCTCGAGAACCCAAAGGAGTTCTAGAAGCTCCCTCGTGAATTCCCTAGTCCAGGAGCGGGGCCGGATGTCATCGAGCGGGCTCGACTTGCGTCCCGAGCGCTCCTTCATCCGGTATCCGAGCCAGGATTTGACCACCTTGAGGCCTGAGACTTCGAATTCATAAACATCTCGTTCGACGGGTCCGAATGCACCATCGCCGACATGAAGAATCCTTGTATCTTCATCATATCGAAAATCATTCGGGTAACGATCTTCCTCCTCGGGGACGGCTCGGATGCACTTGGCCTGGCCGGACGGAATCCGGCCCTGTTCTCGACCCTTCACCACGAATCTCTCACCATATGTGTGCAGCCAGATGAGCGACTTCCCCAGCTCCGCGGCGCGGAAGAACAGGTCGGGGGTCTTGGTCAAGGGGACGCGGATCTCCCGGCTCGCCAGCTCGGGAGAAAAACGCGACGTGTATTCCGGCTGAGCGAGGACGGCGTAGATATATCCGGCGAGATCCTCCGCTAAGACCGGCTTCTTAAGGCCCATGGAGAGATAACCCAGAAGGCCCGGAGCGATATTGGCTTCTTGGGCCGAGGGGTCGCGGTAAAGGGGAAGTATGTCTTTCCCTCCATAAGATCCCCGGAAATGATGACGGTCGGGAACATGGCCGCACGCCGTCAGCGCCGGACCCCCTCCAAGAGGATGATTAAACAAGCTCGATAAATATACCTGCTTTCCGCTATCGGCGTTCCAAAGAGGCTCTCGAGGGCGGGAAATAATCCGGTTGTCCGCAAGGATCCACTGACGGTCAAGCGATCTGAAGCTGAGACGAACAATCGCGCAGGGAGGCGATCCTGCCGGCAGTGATGAGATTGGCGGCAACTTCGCAAATGGCGGCTTAATTTCATTTGGGCTCAAGGAAACCGTCCGATCGCCGCTCTCTTTCATGAGTTCGGCTCTTTTATCTGAAGCGAGGAGTGTCTCCCATCTCCTTAGGAGAACTCCCTTCTCCATGGCGATCGGCCAGGAGCGCTTTGTCTCTATACCCGAATACTGCCAAGGCATGATATCCGTAAGAAGCGGCCAAGAAATGAACTTGCCTTTCCCCTCCGGTCTGAATCTAGCTTGCCAAACTGGTGAGATTCTCTCCCACTTCAGGTTCTTTGCCGAGTGAACTAGAGCAAGCTTTTCCAGTTTTTCTTGCCTGCTGCCATCAATCCGCGTATAGCGGACAGCGGCAGGTTGTACTGAATCCTTCTTGGCCTTTCGCCACGCCACGAATATAGATACTGGCGTCTGGATGGCAAAGACATTCTCGTCTTTGCGGGTCCCCCGCCCTTCTCCGCCAAGGTCGATGATGTCGATATGGTCGCAGATCCGGCGCA
Organism: Acidobacteriota bacterium; assembly: GCA_039683095.1. Taxonomy (NCBI): domain Bacteria; kingdom Pseudomonadati; phylum Acidobacteriota; species Acidobacteriota bacterium. The sequence goes on from JBDKSB010000013.1 coordinate 145,642, forward strand.
TGTGCTCGCGGACCCCGGCAAAGGCATCGCCGTCCAGGTAGCTGGAGGCCGTTATGAACGATACGATTCCCGGCCCGACCGCGGATTCGTGTTCGAAGACCTTCCATAGCGCCCATCGGATGAAATAGACATATTGGTTATAGAGGTTCTTGAGGTGGATGCCAAAGCCGGCCTTCCGGGCTGGCTCGAGAAAATCCTCGAGAATGGCCTTTTGGCCTTCCTCGCCATACCGCACCCATCCTCCTGTAACTGAGCGATTCGCTTCTTGGGCGGCTTCGTGCCGCCCATAGGGAGGATTCCCGAGGCAAACCAGGACGTGTTCGGAGTCCTTGACCTTAAGCGCCCTCTTATGCTCTTCGGCGATCGGCTTGTGAAAAAGCGGCGGCGCGGGAGGCCGCGTATGAGGCGACTCCAGCGTATTCGTCAAATAGATGCCGACGCCGGCTGGCGGGAGCGCGGCTCCGTGGGCCATGATGGCGCGGGCGAACCTGAGCTGCGCGACGGCATAAGGCCCGACCATCCATTCGAAGCCATGAAGGTTCCTGGCTAAGGAGCGCGCCCCGCCCCGGACAGCGCCGGGTCCCTCTTCAGCCTCGACCCGCCCCAAGGCGTGTTCGATGATGCCGAGAAGATACGTCCCCGTTCCAAGGGCAGGATCCAAAGTGACGACACCGGGTTCTACAAAGCCCATCGTCTGTCCGAGTTCCCCGGAGAGGATCTCGTCGATCAAGGCAACTTGGCAACGGACCACTTCGACCGGGGTATAGTAGACGCCCCATTCTTTCCGGAGCTTCGGATCGTATTTGGCCAGGAAGAATTCATAGAAGTACAGCCAGGGGTCCCGGCCGCCCTCGGCCATCTTGAGCGTCTTGGGCAGCACCTCCTGAATGACCCGCTGGGTCAATCCCAGAGAAGAAGAAATCTCCGCGCGGGCCTGGGGATCCGTCAGGAACTGCAGAGATCTGGACAAGAGGAGATGGTGGGATTCCAAGACCCGATAGGCGTCATTCAGATCGAGGGCGTTGGCCCCCTCAAGCTTGGCAAGAAGCAACGCAAATATGACCGTCTGAGCGTAGGCGTCGGCAAATTGCCGGTCGGTTGCTTCCGGGAAGAGAAGATTCTTGATCTCCTTCTTGAGACTCTGCAACGGCGATTTCGAATTCTCCAAGGCCTCTTCCACTTCGCCGCGGATCAGGCGGCAGTATGGCGCCAGAAACTCGGCCAGGTCCTTGGGCTTCAGGGGCACAACGGGCGTCCACGAACTGAACGCCGCGAAGACCTCGAAAAGAGCCGAAGCCAGCTCCCCGGATATCGCCTCATGTCCACGGATCGTTATGTCCTCTGACGACCGCAGAAGGCGTCCTTCGCGTTCACCGCTTCGGAAAAGCGCCCATTCATTGCCATCGGTATACAGAATATTGGGGACAGCCTTGAATCGCTGCCATTGCTCATGATCATGGCCCCTGTAAAGGTCGGGATTCGCGCCCTTGCCCGGCGCTTTGGCTTCGACGAAACCGATAATCTGTCTTTTATCGTGAGCCGCAAAATCCGGCTTGCCGACGCGATCCTTGAGATGGTGTTGTCCGGTCAGCAGGATGTCGCGGCCGATGATCCGGCCATAGGCTTCAAAAAGGGCCTCGAGGGGAGCCCGGAGTTTATCCTCCGGCTCTCCGGAGCCGGCGATCTCGAACCTGGCTTTGACGGAATCGGTGAAATCCGCAAGGGCGGCATGAAAAGATTCATGCGGAGTCTTCGCCCGATAATCTCCCGGTGTTTCCTTGATGAGCGGATATCTCTTTCTTCTGCCGGAGGCGCGTTTGACCATGGCTGTCCCTCAAGGAGTAATTGGGTCAAGCATATGACTGTGGATGCGGATTTTCAAGCCGGAATCTCGAATCGGCGCAATCCCCCGGTGGGGGAAGTGCCGATCGATCTCAGGCCGATGTCAGGTTGTATTTTTTGACCAGACGGGCGGGGTGGTAGGAGAGCTTGGCCTTGCGCAGGCCCTCGACGTTCATGTCCTGCTCCCGGTTGACGAAGGCGACGCCCGGCCAGTCCCGGACGACGAACTCGCGGTTGATCCACTGGGCCAGGCCGACCAGGCCGGGGTTGGCGATCTCGATGGGGATGACGGCCATGTCCGGGGCGAGGAGCGCGCCCATGGTGAAAGCCTCGACCCGGCCGCCGACCTTGACCACCGCGCCCTTGAGATCGAGGCGCTCGAACGAGGCCAGGGCCTGGATGATCGCAGTCCGCTCGGCCCGCATGTAGAGGTCGCCGTTCGCTTTCTCCTCGAACCAGTCCTCGAGCAGCCGGAAGCAGCCGGGGACGTCGGCCCGGGTCAGGGCACGGTACTCGTGGGCGCAGGTCGTCTCGAACTTGCGGATGCGGTTGCGCTTGCCGTCGTACTTCTTGCCTTTGAGCTCGGCCAGGTCCTGCCGCCGATAGACGTAGTCGAAGTTGCCGGGATCCTCTTCGGACCTGAAGCCCGCCCCGTACCGGGCCACGAAGCTTTCGGGGACCCGCGACAGCCGCGGCGCCCGGGCCAGGCAGGCGGCGACCGTCTCAGGGACGCGGTCTCCGCCGACAGGCGGCAGGAAATAGGGATCCTCGAAGTCGGGCTCGACCAGGACGCAGAGGCTGCCGTCGAGGACGGTCCAGCGCGGGTGCTCCGAATCCTTCCAGATGAAAATGTTGGCGAACGACATCTCGCAGGCCTCGAAGGGCTCGCGGCGGAGGTATTCGTCGAAGACGGCCCGGTCCTCGAGGCCGACGGGCTTGAACTCGGGAAAAGCCGGCCGGTTCACGGCTTCCGTCTCACCATGATCGTGCAGCGTTCCTGGGGGCAGCCTTCGCACCAGAAGCTCTCGCGCCGGGCCGGAAAGGTCGCGGGGATCTCCCGCGCCCGGGCGAAGCCGCACGACTCGAAAAAGCCGGGGATGATCGTGGCCAGATGGACGTCGCCCGGCGCTTCGGCCGTCGCGGCCTCGACCAGGGCCCGGGCCACCCCCCGGCCACGGCGGTCCGGCTCGACACCGAGGGCGCAGAGCTCCAGGCAGTCCGGGTGGGTCTTGAGCGCGACCAGGCCGATGACCCGGCCGCCGTCCTCAGCGACCCAGAGCGAGTCCGTCCCCATATCGGGATAATCCAGGCCGAGCTTCCAGGCGAGATCGAGGGCGGCGGGGAGGTCCTGCGGCAGTGCTTTGCGGACTCGCATGCGCTTGTTATTATACCACGGACCAGGCTTCCCCCGGTCCGGCCGCCGCGGCCGGCCGCTCGCCTTGACAGGCCGGCGGGCGGGCAGTAAGATGCTCCGTGTTCGCGGGCGGAGGCTAGGGATCGCGGATCATGCTCCCCCGCCCCGCGGGCGATGTTCCAATCCCTGAACCCTGGTGGACCATGCGCCTTCTGATCATCAATCCCGGTTCGACATCGACCAAGATCGCCGTGTACGAGGACGAACGGGAGGTCCTGTCGGTCAGCATCCCGCATTCGGCCGAAGATCTCGCGCCGTTCGGCCGGATCGTGGACCAGAGGGTTTTCCGCAAGGACATCATCCTCGAGACGCTCAAGGCCCGCGAGATCGCCCCGGCCTCCCTGTCCGCGGTCGTCGGCCGGGGGGGACTGCTCGAGCCCATCCCCAGCGGGGTTTACCGGGTCGATGAGCGGATGCTGTCCGACCTCTACAGCGGGGTCCAGGGCGAGCACGCCTCGAACCTCGGCGGGCTGATCGCCGACGAGATCGCCCGTCCCCTGGGCATCCCGGCCTTCATCGTCGATCCCGTCGTCGTCGACGAGCTCGACGACTGGGCCCGCCTTTCCGGCGTACCGGAGATCCGGCGCCGCAGCATCTTCCACGCCCTGAACCACAAGTACACCGCCCGCCTGGCCGCCGGCGAGATCGGCCGGCCCTACGAGGCGCTGAACCTCATCGTCTGCCATCTCGGCGGCGGCATCTCGGTCGGCGCCCACCGGAAGGGCCGGGTCGTCGACGTCAACAACGCCCTCCACGGCGAGGGGCCCATCGCGCCGGAGCGGGCCGGCACCGTGCCGGCGGGCGACCTGGTCACCCTGGCCTGCTCGGGCAGGCACGCCGAGAAGGACCTCCGGAAGATGCTGACCGGCCGCGGCGGCATGGTCGCTCATCTGAAGACGAACGACATGCGGGAGACGCTCAGGCGCATCGGCGCCGGCGACCGCGAGGCGGAGCTCGTCTTCACGGCCATGGTCCTGACCGTGGCCAAGCAGGTCGGGGCCGCCGCCGCGGTCCTCCAGGGCCGGGTCGACGGCATCGTCCTGACCGGCGGGCTGGCCCATTCCAGGGAATTCGTCGACAAGATCAAGGACCATGTCCAGTTCCTCGGACCGGTCTTCGTCTTTCCGGGGGAGAACGAGATGGTGGCGCTGGCCGAGGCCGGCCGGCGCGTCCTCCGGGGCGAGGAAGCGGCCCGGACCTATCCATCCTGATCGTCGTCACAGCGAAGGAGCTTTCATGATCACCACCCTCAACCAGATCGTCGAGCGGGTCAAGGGCCTGCCGGCCAGGCGGCTGGCCGTGGCCGCCGCCGAGGATCCCCATACCATCGAGGCCGTCGGCCGCGCGGTCAAGGAGAAACTCGTCCGGGCCGTGCTGACCGGCGACGAGAAGGCCATTAAGAAGGTCGCCGCCGCGAACAAGGTCGACGCCGGCCAATTCGAGATCGTCCACGAGCCGGACAAGGCCAAGGCCCTGACGCTGGCCGTCGACCTGGTCCGCTCCGGGAAGGCCGATTTCCTGATGAAGGGCCTGCTCGATTCCTCGCTCTACATCCGCGGCATCATCGACAAGGAGAAGGGGCTCCTGCCGCCCGGCCGGCTCCTGTCCCACGTCTCGGTCATTCAGGCGCCGGCCTGGAAGAAGCTCATCATCTGCGGCGACGTCGCGGTCATCCCCGCCCCGGACCTGGAGGCCAAGGTGACCATCCTGAACTACGCCATCGACGTGGCCCACAAGCTGGGCATCGAGACGCCCAAGGCCATCCTCCTCTCGGCCGTCGAGAAGGTCAATCCCAAGATGCCCTCGACGACGGAAGCGGCCATCATCGCCAAGATGGCCGAGCGGGGCCAGATCAAGGGCGCCGTCGTCGACGGGCCCCTGGCCCTGGACGTGGCCTTCAGCGCGGAGAGCGCCCGGATCAAGGGCATCAGCTCGCCGGTGGCCGGGGACGCCGACATCCTGGTCTTCCCCAGCATCGAGGCCGGCAACATCTTCTTCAAGGCCTCGACCTACCTGGCCAAGGGCGAGCTGGGAGCCGTCGTGGCCGGGGCCCGGTGCCCGTGCGTCCTGACCTCACGCGGCGACTCGGAGGACACCAAGTTCTACTCGATCGCCCTCGGTTCGCTTCTGGCCTAGACTTCACGCGGCCGGCGGGCGGCGTTTTGTGGTAGAATCGCGGTCAGCCGATGAAGTCGCCGAAGGTCCTGGGATGGGCGGCGGCCGGGGTCGTCCTGGCGGGCGCCGCGGCCGTCATGCTGTGCCGGCCGGCCGGGTCCGGGTCTGTGTTCGGCCGGCTGACAAAGGGCCGCGACTTCAACGTCGTCCTCGTCACGCTTGACACCGTCCGGGCCGACGCCCTGGGCTGCTACGGCCGCGGGGATGTCGAGACGCCGGCGCTGGACGGCTTCGCCGCCCGGGGGGTCCGGTTCGACCGCTGCTACGCCCAGACGCCGCTGACGCTCTCATCCCACGCGACCCTGCTGACGGGCACGCAGCCCCTGTTCCATCGCGTTCGGGACAACGGCGCGTTCGTCGTGCCTCAGAAGATGGTCACCCTGGCCGAGCTCTTTCGGGACAAGGGCTACGCCACCGGCGCGTTCATCGGCGCCTACGTGCTCGATTCGCAATGGGGCCTGGACCAGGGGTTCGACCTCTACTACGACAAGTTCGACCTGAAGAAATACCGGCGGGTTTCGCTCGAGACCGTCCGGCGGCCCGCCGACGAAGTGATGGACACGGCCCTGCCCTGGCTGGAGAGCCGGAAAGACAAGCCCTTCTTCGCCTGGATCCATCTCTATGACGCTCACGCGCCGTACCTGCCGCCGCCGCCCTACGACGCCCGCTACGCCGGCCGTCCCTATCTCGGCGCGATCGCCTTCATCGACGCCCAGATCGGCCGGCTCCGTCAATTCCTCGAGACAAGCGGGCTTCTCGACAGGACCCTCATCGTCGTCGCCGGGGACCACGGCGAGATGCTCGGCGAGCACGGCGAGACGACCCACGGCTTCTTCCTTTATCAGGCGGCCCTCCGAGTCCCTCTCATCATCGCCACCCCGTTCCCGCAATTCCGGGGCGTCGTCGCGGCCGAGCCGGCCGGGTTGGTCGACGTCCTGCCGACGGTCTGCCGGATGACGGGGCTCCCGGTCCCGGACGAGGTCCAGGGCCGGAGCCTGGTCCCGGCCTTCTCCGGCCGCCCCGGCCGCAAGCCGCCGCTCGTCTACAGCGAGACCTTCTATCCCCGCTTCCATTTCGGCTGGTCCGAGCTCGAGAGCGTCCAGGACGGGCGCTGGAAGCTCATCCTGGCGCCCCGGCCCGAGCTCTACGATCTGGCCGCCGACCCGCGCGAGGAGAACGACCTGGCCGGCCGGGAGCCCGGGGTCTTCCGGGACCTGAAAGCCCGGGCCGCGGCGTTCATGGCCCGGGCCGGCCGGAACGCCTACCAGATGGACGCGGCCAAGGTCGATGCCGCCACCCGCGAGCGGCTGGCCGCCCTCGGCTACGTCGCCTCGTTCACCGACCAGGCCAAGCTCGCCGGGAAGGCGCTGGCCGACCCGAAAGACAAGATCGCCGTTTACAATGCGCTGGCCGAAGCCAGGGAAACGGCCCGGGCCGGCCGGCCGGACGAAGCGGTCGCGACGATCCGCCGGATCGTGGCCGCCGACCCGCAGATCCCGGACGCCTATTTCAATCTCGGCAGCCTGCTGGCCGAGCAAGGGAAGCTCGACGAGGCCATCGCCGCCTTCGAGCGGGTCCTCGAGATCAAGCCCGACGAGGGCTTCGCCGCCCTCAACATCGTGACCTGCTACGAGCGGTCGGGCCGGCCGGACGAGGCCGAGCGGTTCGCCCTGGATTACCTCAGGAAAGGCGTCGAGGAACCCCATCTCTTCGCCCTCCTGGGGAGGATGAAGCTCGACCAGAAAAAGTATGACGAGGCCGTCCCCTATTTCGAGCGGTCGGTCGAGCTGGACGCCGAGCCGGCCGGTTCCCTGGACGCCCTGGCCACGATCGCCATGGCCAGGGGCGACCTGTCCCGGGCCGCGGAGTATCTCCGCCGGGCGCTGGCCATCGAGCCGGACCGTCCGAACATCCACTACCGGATCGGCTGGATCGCCGAGAAGCAGGGCCGGACGACCGAGGCCGAGGCCGAATACCGGGCCGAGCTGCGGGTTTCCCCGAAGCACTTCCAGGCGCTCTACTACCTGGCCCGGATCTACGACGCGGCCAAGGACTTCGGGAAGGAGCGGGAAGCCCTGGAGAAGGCGCTGGAGGCCGACCCCAAGTCCCCGCTCCCCTGCTTCTACCTGGCCCGCCTCGATCTGGCCGTTGAGGAGCGCTATCCGGAAGCCATCGAGCTGGCGCGCAGGGGCATCGCCCTCGGGCCCGGGCCGGACGACCTGGCCACGGGCTATTTTCTCCTGGCCGAGCTGTACGGGCGTGTCGGCGATACGGCCCGCTCGCGCGAATATGCCGCCAAGGGCCGGGCCCTGGCCGCGGCGAACCGGAAACGGCCCTGATGGTCCGAGCATCCAAGGAGGAAGACGATGAAGCTCTTGCGTGAACGCCCCGCCGGAAAGCTCCTGATCGTCCCGACGATACTGCTCGTCGCGGCGGCCGCGCTCGTCGCCCAGACGGCGAAGCGTCCGGCCGTCCTGCAGTCCACGAAGCCGGAGCTGCGGCTCAAGGGCTTCGCGGAGCACAAGGCCATGCAGGCCGCCTCGAAGTTCAAGGACTTGCCCTGGCAGTTCATCGGCCCGACAAACGTCAGCGGGCGGGTGACGGACGTGGCCGTCGTGCCTCCCAAGGGCCGGAACTACACCCTCTACGTCGCCTCGGCCTCCGGCGGCGTCTGGAAGACGGACAACGAGGGCACGACCTGGACGCCCGTCTTCGAGAACATGCCCACCGCGGCCATCGGCGACATCGCCCTGGCCCCGTCGGACCCGCGGGTCGTCTGGGTCGGGACCGGCGAGCACAACATCTTCCGCAGCTCCCAGGCCGGCCTCGGCGTCTTCAAGTCCGTCGACGGCGGCCAGACCTGGGCGCACATGGGCCTGGCCGACACGAACACGATCGCCCGGATCGTCGTCCACCCGGCCAACCCGGACATCGTCTATGTCGCGGCCGGCGGCCACGAGTGGACGAAGAACGCCGACCGCGGCGTCTTCAAGTCCGTCGACGGCGGCCGGACCTGGGACAAGGTCCTTTTCGTCAACGACGAGACCGGGGCCTACGACCTGGTCATGGACCCGCGCTCGAGCGAGACCCTCTACGCCGCCATGTGGCAGCGGACGCGCAAGAAATGGAACGACCCGCGGAACGACGCTTCCTCGACGGGCAGCGGGATCTTCAAGACGACCGACGGCGGCAAGACCTGGGCGGCCGTCAACAAGGGCCTGCCGGAGGCCCGCTGGCGCGGCCGCATCGGCCTCGACCTCTGCCTGGCCAGGCCGGACACGCTCTACGCCCTGGTCGACAATTATGAGGTCTCCCGGGAGCCGACGCCCCGGGAGACGGCCGATTCCTACGGCGTCCCCTCGTCCGGCTTCATCAAGGGGGCCGCGGTCTACCGCTCCGACGACGCCGGGGCGAGCTGGACGCAGGCGAGCGGCCTGACCCCCGGGCAGAAGACCTTCATGGAGCGCCACTCCGGGACCTACGGCTGGGTCTTCGGCCAGATCCGGGTCGATCCCAACGACCCGGACACCTCCTATATCCTCGGGGTGCCCTTCAGCGTCTCCACCGACGGCGGCCGGACCTACGCGTCGCTGCGCGTCCCGGGCGTGGACCATCACGCCCTGTGGATCGATCCCTCCAACTCCAGCTATCTCCTCGTCGGCTTCGACCAGGGCGTGGCGGTGTCCTACGACAAGGGCCGCAATTGGCGCTACTTCCAGAAAGAGATCAACGTCTGCCAGTTCTTCAACCTCAACTACGACCTGGCCGTGCCGTTCAAGGTCTACGGCTCGATGCAGGACCACGGCAGCTTCCGCGGCAAGGTCGATCTCGGCGCCGGCCGCGACAAGATCCCGGCCCAGGAGTTCGAAAACGCCCCGGGCGGCGAGGGCTCGAACCACGCCATCGATCCGGACAACCCGGACATCGTCTATTCGGCCCAGTTCTACGGGACGATCACGCGGAGCGAATACGGCAAGCCCGGCCCCTATCCCGGCTATCCGTTCACCAAGACGATCCTGCCCGTCCCTTACGAGAACGAGCCGCCCCTGCGCGGCCAGTGGCTGGCCCCGTTCATCCTCTCGCCCCACGATCCGAACATCCTTTACCACGGCATGCAGTACGTCTTCCGGTCGCTCGACCGCGGCGACACCTGGGAGCGCATCAGCCCCGACCTGACCACCAACGACCCGGCGACCCGCGGCGACGTCCGCTACCAGACGCTCTTCACCATGTCCGAGTCGCCGTTGAAGTACGGCCTCCTCTACGCCGGCACGGACGACGGCCGCCTCTGGATGACCAGGGACGGCGGCAAGGCCTGGACCGAGATCAGCGCCGGCCTGGCTCCGGGCAAATGGATGTCGCGGGTCGTGGCCTCGGCCTACAGGCTGGGCACCGTCTATCTCGCCCAGAACGGCAAGCGGGACGACGACTTCACGCCTTACGTCTGGCGATCGACCGACTACGGCAAGACCTGGACGAGCCTGGCCGGGGGCATCCCGGTCGGGCCGGTCAACGTCATCCGCGAGGATCCGGTCGACGAGAACATCCTCTACGCCGGGACGGACATGGGCGTCTACGTCACCGTCGACGGCGGCAAGACCTGGGCCGTCCTCGGCGGCAACCTGCCGACCGTCTATGTCCATGACCTGATCGTCCACCCGCGGGACAACATCATCGTCATCGCCACCCACGGCCGGGGCATGTGGGCCCTGGACGCCGACAAGGTCAACAACAAGCCGAGCCGGAGAAGGTTCGATTTCGAGGACTGAGGTCCGCGTCTGCGAGCTCGACGGCGTCGGGCCCGTCGCCTTCGTCAGGAGCCGGCGGGCCCGGCGGCTCTCGATCTCCGTCCGCGCCTCCCGCGGCGTCCGCGTCGCCGTCCCCTGGCGAACGACGTTCGACGAGGCCGCGCGGCTGGCCCTGTCCAAGCTGGCCTGGATCCGGCGCACGCGGGCCCGGCTCGACCTGGCCCGGGACCGCTGCCGCGACGCGGTCGCCGCGGCTGAAAAGCTCGACCGGCGCGCCGCCCGCGCCTTCCTGGCCGGACGCCTGGGCGCCCTGGCCCGGGAGTACGGGGACCGACCCGGCCGCCTGAGCGTCCGTCGCCAGGGCACTCTCTGGGGCAGCGCCTCGCGCGCCGGCCGGATCCAGCTCAACATGCTCCTGGCCGTCGTGCCGCCGGACCTGGCCGACTACGTCATCGTCCACGAGCTTGTCCACACGCGGGTCTCCGGCCACGGCCGGGCCTTTTGGGCCGAGCTCGAGCGCCGCCTGCCCGACGCCCGGCGCCGCCATGCCCGCCTGCGCGAATATTCCCTGGCCCTGTTCTAGTCCGGCCATGCTATAATCGCGGCCTGCGCCTGCCTCGGCAGCGAACATTCCTCAAGGAGGACCCGCTCATGTCGTTCCAGAACGCTTCCCGCCGGGCCGCCGTCGTCGCGGCCGCCGCCATCGTCCTTTTCGCCTCGATCGCCTCGCACCCCGGCCGGGCCGCCGCGCCGGAGGGAAAGAAGGCCAACTACGAGCTGGCCGCGCGCTGGACGCCGGCCAAGGTCGGCAAGCTCGTCTTCGACACGGCCGTGACGCCGCACTGGCTCGAGACCGGCGACCGCTTCTGGTACAGCTACGAGACCGCCCAGGGCCGTCGCTGGATGATCGTCGATCCGGCCGCCCGGACGAAAAAGCCCCTCTTCGACAACGCCAGGATGGCCGCCGGGCTGACGCGCATCCTCCTCTCCCCCTACGACGCCCAGCACCTGCCGATCAAGACGATCAAGTTCATCAGGAAGGACACGGCCATCCAGTTCGAGGTCGAGGTGCCCAAGGACAACGACATCCTCGTCAACGGCAAGATCGTCAAGGCCTCCGAGATCGCCAAGGAGGAGGAAAAGGCCCAGGACCAGGACAAGCAGAAGGACAAGGAAAAGGAGCAGGACACCCGGAAGAACAAGGAGGCCGAGAAGGCCAAGGAGCCGGAGAAGAAGACCAAGGTCCTGGCCTTCACCTGCGAGCTCGCGACCGGGAAGCTGGCCCTGGTCGAGGACTACAAGGCGCCGGTCAAGCGGCCCCGCTGGGCCTCGGTCTCGCCGGACGAGAAGACGGTCGTCTTCGCCCGGGGCGAGAACCTGTTCATGATGGACGCCGAGAGCTTCCGGCTGGCCCGGAAGAAGGCCGACGACAAGGACGTCAAGGAAGTTCAGCTGACGACCGACGGCGAGGAGCATTATTCCTACGCCATGTCCCTCAAGGACGAGGACAAGAAGGAGCTCCAGAAGGACGAGAAGGACCGCAAGGACTTCCGGGCCCCCGCGGGCATGGTCGTCTGGTCCCGCGACTCGAAGAGGATCGCCCTCGTCCGCAGCGACGAGCGCAAGGTCGCCGACCTGTGGGTCATCAATTCGCTGGCCGATCCCCGGCCGGCCCTCGAGACCTACCGCTACGAGATGCCGGGCGAGGAGAACCAGCCCCAGCCCGAGATCCTGGTCTTCGACCTGGCCAGCAAGGCCAGGATCAAGGTCAAGGCCGACAAGTTCAAGGACCCGGCCTTCGACATCTTCACGGCGCCGCGCCGGGCCCTCGACCGCGAGAGGGACGACCCGCCGCCGGCCCAGTGGCTGTCCGACACGTCCGACAAGCTCTACTTCGCCCGCCAGTCGCGCGACCTCCACGGCCTCGACGTCTGCGTCGCCGACACGGCCACCGGCGAGGTCAAGGTCCTCATCGAGGAGCGCCTGAACACCTACGTCGACGCCCAGGACCTCCGCCTCCTCGGCGGCGGCAAGGAGATGATCTGGTGGTCCGAACGCGACGGCTGGGGCCACTATTACCTCTACGACGGCGACGGCCGGCTCAAGACCCAGCTCACGTCCGGCGAGTTCGTCGGCCAGGGCATCGAGCGGATCGACGAGAAGGCCCGGGTCCTCTATTTCGCGGCCTGCGGACGGGAGCCGGGCGAAGACCCGTACTACACCCACCTCTATCGGGTCAACCTGGACGGATCGGGGCTCAAGCAGCTCGACAAGGGCGACGCGTCCCATAACGCCGACATGGACGACGCCTGCCGCTGGTTCGTCGACAGCTTCTCCCGGGTCGACCAGGCCCCCCGGTCGGAGCTCCGCGACGCGGCCGGCGGCCTCGTCTGCGAGCTCGAGGCGACGGACGTCTCGGCCCTCCTGGCGGCCGGCTTCAAGTACCCGGAGCCGTTCAAGGTCAAGGCCGACGACGGCATCACCGACCTCTACGGGGTCATGTACAAGCCCTTCGATTTCGACCCCGGCGCCAGGTACCCGATCATCGCCTACGTCTATCCCGGGCCGCAGACGGAAAGCGTCTCCAAGACCTTCGCGCCCCGCAACGCCAACGTCGCCCTGGCTCAGCTCGGCTTCGTCGTCATCGAGGTCGGCAACCGCGGCGGCCACCCGTCGCGGTCCAAGTGGTACCACAACTACGGCTACGGCAACCTCCGCGACTACGGGCTGGCCGACAAGAAGCGGGCCATCGAGGAGCTGGCCGTCCGTCACCCCTTCATCGATATCGACCGGGTCGGCATCTACGGCCACTCCGGCGGCGGCTTCATGTCCACGGCGGCCATGCTCGTCTACCCGGACTTCTTCAAGGTCGCCGTCTCCTCCTCGGGCAACCACGAGAACAACGTCTACAACCGCTGGTGGAGCGAGAAGCATCACGGCGTCAGGGAGGCCGCGGACCAGGACGGCAACACGAAGTTCGAGTACTCGATCGAGAAGAACTCCGAGATCGCCAGGAACCTCAAGGGCCGCCTCCTGATCACGACCGGCGACATGGACGACAACGTCCACCCGGCCAACACCCTGCGCCTGGCCTCGGCCCTGATCCGGGCCAACAAGCGCTTCGACTTTTTCGTCTTCCCCGGCCAGCGCCACGGCTACGGCGACATGGGCGACTACTGGTTCTGGATCCGGGCCGACTACTTCTGCCGCTGGCTGCTGGGAGACTTCTCCCAGAGCGTCGATCTCGTCGAGCTCCAGCGGGAAAAGGAGCAGGCCGGCGCCAAGAAGCCGCGCTGACTTCCCTTTCGGCGCGGAATGGGTTAAAACAGTCGGTGAAAGGCGGCTGATGACCATGAACGACAACGCGCCTCTGACCCCCGTCTCCCGGCGATCACCCGGCATGGTCGCCCTGGTGATGCTGACCTTCTTCGTCATCTCTCTCGTCACCAACGTCATCGGGGCCATCAACGCCGACGTCGGCCAGAGCTTCGGCCTCAGCCTGACCCTCGTCGGGCTCCTGGCTTTCGCCTTTTTCATCGCCTACGGCGTCATGTCCATCCCGGCCGGGCTGCTGGTCGAGCGCTACCGGGAGAAGCCGGTCATGGTCACGGCCTTCGGCCTGGCCCTGGCCGGGGCCCTGCTCATCTCGCTCTATCCGAGCTATCCCGTGTTCCTGGCCTCCCTCTTCCTCATCGGGACCGGCTTCGCCGCCCTCCAGGTGGTCATCAATCCCCTCCTCCGGGTTTCCGGCGGAGAGGAGCATTACGCCTTCAATTCCGTCCTGGCCCAGCTCATCTTCGGCGGGGCCTCGTTCCTGAGCCCGTTCATCTATTCATATTTCGTCCAGAACATCGGCCGGCCGGGGGCCGGGGACAAGCCGCTGGTCGGGCTGATGACGAAGCTCGTCCGGCCCGGCCTGTCGTGGGTCTCGGTCTACTGGGTCTTCGCCGTCATCCTCCTGGTCATGATCGCGATCCTGGCGGCGGCGCGCTTCCCGGTCGTCGTGCGCAAGGAGGACGAGCGGGCCGGGGCCTGGGCCACGCACAAGGCCCTGTTCAGGAACCGGACGGTCCTCCTGTTCTTCCTCGGCATCTTCGCCTACGTCGGCACCGAGCAGGGAGTGTCCTTCTGGATCTCCAAGTTCCTCAAGACCTATCACGGCTACGACCAGCAGACGGTCGGCGCTCACCGCGTGGCCCTGTTCTGGCTGCTGATGACCCTGGGCGGCGTCCTCGGCCTCGTCCTGCTGAAGTTCTTCGACAGCCGCAAGGTCCTGCTGGGCTTCACGGCCGCGGCGCTGGTCTTCCTGAGCCTGGCCCTGTTCGGCCCCGGGCCGGTGGCCCTGGTCATGTTCCCGCTCATGGGCTTCGCCGCTTCGGTCATGTGGCCGATCATCTTCTCGCTGGCCCTCAACTCGGTCGCCAGCCACCACGGCTCCTTCTCCGGCATCCTCTGCACCGGCATCATCGGCGGGGCAATCATGCCCCTGGTCATCGGCCGCCTCGGGGACGCCTTCGGCCTGCGCCAGGGCCTGTTCGTCCTCTACCTGACCCTCGGCTACATCCTCTCGATCGGGATCTGGGCCCGGCCCCTCATCGTCAACGAGACGATCTCGCTGCGGAAGAAGAGGCAGGAGGGGGCGTGAGCGGCCCGGCGGTCGTCGGCATCGACCTCGGCGGGACCAACGTCCGGGCCGGCCTGGTCGTGGACGGCCGGCTGGCCGATGTCCGGTCCGTCCCGGTGCGCGGCCAGGGCTCTGAGGAGGAGGTCCTCGAGGACCTGTTCGGCGCGGTCGACGCGGTCATGCGCCCCGGCACGGCCGGCCTCGGCGCCGGGGTGCCGTCGATCGTCGACCTCAAGACCGGCACGGTCTACGACGTCCAGAACATCCCCTCCTGGAAAAAGGTGCCGCTCAGGGCCCGGCTGGAGGAGCGATACGGCCTGCCGGCCTGCGTCAACAACGACGCCAACTGCTTCGCCGCCGGCGAGAAATATTTCGGCAAGCTCAGGCCCCACGACAGCGCCGTCGGGCTGATCGTCGGGACGGGGCTCGGCTCCGGCATCATCGCCAACGGGCGCCTCTACTCGGGCGTCAACTGCGGCGCCGGCGAGTTCGGCATGCTGCCCTACCGCGACCTGAACTTCGAGGCCTACGCCAGCGGCCAGTTCTTCCGGCGCGTCCACGGCACGACGGGCCGGGACCTCGCGGAGCGGGCCGGCCGCGGCGAGGCCCGGGCCCTCGAGATCTTCGCCGAGTTCGGCCGGCACCTCGGCGAAGCGGTCAAGGCCGTCTGCTACGCCGTCGATCCCGAGATCATCGTCCTCGGAGGCTCGGTCAGCCGGTCCTACGGCTTCTTCCGCGACGCCCTCTGGGAGACCTTCCGGACCTACGCCTACTCGATCGCCAGGGACAGGCTGAAGATCGAGGTCTCGGAGATCGAGAACATCGCCATCCTCGGCGCCGCCGCCCTGTATTTCGACGCCGCGGCACGCTGATCCCGCCGGAGCGCGGGAAAGAACGGCGCGGAGAACATTAAAACGCTTGACAGCGTTTTTCCGGATGGCCTTAAATAGAACGTTATGGCTCACTTCAAAGGAGGCGTCCGCATGGCCCCGAGAACAGGTGTCGCGAGGATTTCCGCCGGAGCGGTCGCGGCCGGGCTGCTGGCCGGCCTGATCCTTCCGGCCGCGGCGGCCGAAGAAAAGAAAACCGGCCTTTTCGGCCCCTGGGCGGCCACGGCCGAGGTCAGCTACGTGGTCACGGGCGGCAACACCTCGACCTCGGCGCTGAGCCTGGCCACGACGTTCTCGCGGAAGTGGACGAGCGACGCCCTGGTCTTCAAGAGCTACATCCTGAAGAGCAACGCGACGACGACCACGCGTACGGCCCAGGGGACCGTCGACGATTACCGGATCCTGGAAGAGAAGATCACCCGGAAAGTGGCGGAGAACTACCTCCTGTCCGGCCAGTACGACCGCCGCGTCTCGAAGAGGCTCGAGGGCCAGGCCGGCCTGATCTGGGACCGCAACCGCTTCGCCGGCGTCGAGAACCGGGCCATCTTCACCGCCGGCTTCGGCCTCGCTTTCGTCGAGAGGCCCCGGACCCAGATCAAGTCCTCGGCCGGCCTGACCCACACCCTGCGGCAATACGTCGGCCAGAAGACGGAATCCTTCGCCGGGTTCCGGTTCACCCTTGGCGCGGACCAGAAGATCCTCGAAACCTCGAAGCTGGCGAGCCAGATCATCTTCGACGACAATCTCAAGAACGCGCCCGACTGGCGCTTCGACTGGACCAACTCGGCCACGGCCTCGATCTCCAGGTCCCTGGCTCTCAAGGTGAGCCTGCGGACGCTCTACACCCACGTCCCGGCGATGCAGAGCCTGACGCTCCTCGACCCTCTCGGCGAGCCGACCGGGCTCACGGTGCCGTATCCGTTGAAGAAGTTCGACACGTTCCTGATGACCTCGGTCGTCATCAACTTCTAGAGCGGCTTCGAGGGGCCGCCGGAGGCCCTGCCTCCGCGGGGCGGGCGGCTGGCGGCCGCCTGTGGTATAGTGGCTTTCTCATGACCATCGCCCGCGCCAGGATCGACCGGCTCGAGGCCGTCATCCGCTCGCGGCCAAAGGCCGTCGTGGCCTTCTCCGGCGGAGTCGATTCGACCCTCCTGCTCCGGGTCTGCCGCGACGTCCTCGGCCCGGGCAACGTCGTCGCGGTGACCGGCATCTCGCAGACCTACACGCCCGAAGAGAAGAGAGCGGCCCGGAGCGCCGCCCGCGCCCTCGGCGTCCGGCACATCCTCGTCGAGACCGACGAGCTCGCCTGCGCCGCCTTCGCCGCCAACCCGGCCGACCGCTGCTATCACTGCAAGCGCGAGCTTTTCGCCAAGATCGCCGGCCTGGCCAAGAGCCTCGGCGCCGAGGCCGTCTACGACGCCTCGAACGTCGACGACCTGGACGATTACCGCCCCGGCCGCCGGGCGACCAGGGAGCTCGGCGTGGTCAGCCCGCTCCTCGAAGCCGGGTTCGCCAAAAGGGACGTCCGGGCCCTGTCGAAGAAGCTCGGCCTGGCGACCTGGGACAAGCCGGCCAACCCCTGCCTGGCCAGCCGTGTCCCGTACGGCACCCGGATCACGCCGGAGGTCCTGCGCCGGATCGAGGCCGGCGAGAGGTTCGTCCGGGGCCTGGGCTTCCCCGTCGTCCGGCTCCGCCACCACGGCGACCTGGCCCGCCTCGAGGTCCCGGCGGCCGACCTGG
This sequence comes from Acidobacteriota bacterium, assembly GCA_039683095.1. Classification (NCBI taxonomy): domain Bacteria; kingdom Pseudomonadati; phylum Acidobacteriota; species Acidobacteriota bacterium. The sequence goes on from JBDKSB010000013.1 coordinate 163,075, forward strand.
CCCGCCTCGTGCGACCGGCCACGGCCCGCCGGATCGCGGCCCGGCTGCGGAAGCTCGGCTATCTCTGGACCGCCGCCGACGTCGAGGGCTACCGGATGGGCAGCCTCAACCGGGCCGTCGCCGGCCGGGCCCCGGCTTCCAAGGCGCAGCGATGAAGATCGCCGTCGGCCTGAGCGGCGGGGTCGACTCCTCCGTCGCCGCCCTGCTTCTCCTCCGCGAGGGCCACGAGGTCTTCGGCCTGATCATGAAGCTCTGGCCCGGGCCGGGAGCCCCGGCCGCGGCCAAGAGCGCCTGCTACGGCCCCGACGAGGCCGAGGACATCCGCGCGGCCGGGGACGTCTGCGGCCGGCTCGGCATCCCGCTCCGGGTCATCGACTGCGCCGCTGATTACGAGAGCCTGGTCCTCCGTTATTTCCGCGAGGCCTACGCGGCCGGGACCACCCCCAATCCCTGCGTCCGCTGCAACCAGTTGGTCAAGTTCGGGGTCCTGCCCGCGGCGGCGCGGGCCGCGGGCCTGGCCTTGGACCGCTTCGCCACCGGCCACTACGCCCGGATCGGCCGCGACGCCGCGACCGGGCGATACCTGCTGAAGCGGGCGGTCGACCCGGCCAAGGACCAGTCGTATTTCCTCTACCGGCTGAGCCAGGCCCAGCTGGCCGAGACCGTCTTCCCTCTCGGCGAGCTGGCCAAGGCCCGGGTCCGGGCCCTGGCCCGCGAGGCCGGCCTGGCCGTCCATGACCGGCGGGAAAGCCAGGACTTCTACGCCGGCGACATCGGCGACCTCGTCGGCCCCGGCCCCGGCGACGGCGAGATCGTCGACCGCGACGGCCGCGTCCTCGGCCGCCACCGCGGCGTCGGCTTCTACACCATCGGCCAGCGCAAGGGCCTGGGCCTGGCCTCGCCCGTCCCCCTCTATGTCGTCGCCATCGACGCCGCCGCCAACCGGCTGGTCGTCGGCCCGGAGCATGAGACTCTGCGGCGCGAGGCAGTCGTCAGGGACTGCGTCTGGGGGCCGTTCGAGGCGCTGACCGCTCCCGTCCGGGTCCGGGCCAAGGTCCGGTCGGGCGGCCGGCCGGCCGCGGCGGCCATCTCCCCGTTCGCCGAAGGGCTCTGCCGCGTCGACTTCGACGAGCCCGTCGCCGCCGTGGCCCCCGGCCAGTCCGCCGTCTTCTACGACGGCGAGACGGTGGTCGGCGGCGGCGTCATCGAATCCTCTTCTTGAACGCCCTTCCCGTCCGGCCCCGGTCCAGGCTATAATCGGCCCGCTTTGATCAGCATCCGAGAGGAGGATCGCTCATGGCCGGCATCATCATCGCTTTCGTCATCGGCATCATCGTCATGGCCGCCCTGGTCGCCCAGCGCGAGCGGCCCGGCAGCGGCGGCTTCGGCGCCTTGTTCCGGGCCCGGAAGGGCTTGGTCTTCTGGGCGGCCGCGGCGGTCATCGTCCTCGTCCTGGCCGTCCAATCCCTGGTCACCGTCCAGGCCGGGACGGTCGGCGTGGTCAAGCGGCTCGGGGCCGTGCGCCAGGAGTTCAACCCGGGGCTCCACGCCGTCGTGCCGTTCATCGACAAGGTCGTCATCTTCCCGACCCTGAAAAAGACCTACGAGGCCTCCGAAACGCCGCAATCGAGCGAGGCCGACTATCCCGACGTCATCGTCGCGGCCCTGACCTCCGACGGCCAGCAGATCCGCGTCGGCCTCACGGCCCGCTTCATGATCGCCCCGGGCAAGGCCGCCTGGATCCTCCAAAATCTCGGCTCCGAGCGCGAATACGTCGAGAAGGTCGTCAAGACCGAGATCCGCGGCTCGGGCCGGCGCGTGCCGACCCGGTTCGCCGCCTACGATCTCTATACCAAGAAAAGCTACGAGGCTCAGCAGGCCCTTTACGACGAGATCTCGCCCAAGTTCGAGAAGAACGGCCTCATCCTGGACGAGATCATCATCCGGAACATCACCTTCACGCCCGAATACGCCAAGACGCTCGAGGAGAAGCAGATCGCCCTCGAGAACATCACCACCGAGAAGAACAAGCTCGAGCAGGAGAAGATCCGCAAGGAACAGAAGATCGTCGAGGCCGAGGGCGACGCCAGGAGCATCGAGATCCGGCAGGCGGCCCTGACCAAGAACCCGACCATCATCCAGTGGGAGTTCGTCCAGAAGCTGGCTCCGAACGTCCAGTGGGGCATCATGCCGGACAAGGTCATCCCGGTCATCGACTTCAAGGGCCTGGCGAACCCGCAGAAGTAGGCGCGGCGCGGGCCGGCCGTCAGGACCGGCCGCTGCAGAAGTCGATCATCTGGGCGATGGCCCGCTGGCAGACCCGGCAGAACTCGTTCTTCGGGTTGCCGATCATGATGCAATATATCATGGACCGGTACAGCCCCTTCGAGGCGTAGCCGGCCCCCTCGAAGACGCCGACCTTGTCGGCGAGGGAGGCGTCGTAGGACGCCCGGACCGCGTCGATCTTCCTGGTCAGTTCGTCCTCGGCCGCCTTGGCTTTGGCCTCGATCGCCTGGATCTCGTCGGCGCGGGCGCCCCGCTGGCCGGCCGCTTCGACGGCCCTGGCCCGCCCCTCCCGGCTCTCCCGGAGCTCGGCCCGGAGGGCCTCGATCTGCGCCTTGCCGTACTCCGTCGGGATGCCGATCCCGGGAGAGAGCAGGTCCTGCCACTTGACCCGGGCCGGGTCGAGGAGGGCGGTGATGTTGGGCTCGAGCGGCTCGACGCCCTTGGGGTAGAAGTCGTTGTAGGAGACCTCGGAATCGTAATACTCGTCGGCCAGGTAGGCGAAGGAGTGGCCGAGCTCGTGGATGAAGACCTGGGGGCTGGCCGGGTGGTCGACGGTCGTCACGCAGTAGTCGAGGCCGATGCTCCCGCCGCCGTAGCGCGCGCTGTTGACCAGCACGACCAGGACGTCGTAGGGGACCTGCCCGGCCATCTCGTGCATCCGGTGGTCCCGCTCGATGAGCATGTAGCGGTCGAGGTCGAAGGCGTTGAAGGAGGCGTCGAGCACGGTCTTCCTGTAGACCCGCTGGCGCGGCTCGTCCATGCCCCGTTCGGGCGAAGCCCTGAAGACGCCCCGGACGCTGAAGCGGTCCTTCAGGGCCTTGTACGGCTCGACCGAGAAGAGGAACGCCGCCATACGGTCGACGTCCGACTTGAACTTGTCCCGGTCCTCCGCCGTGTACCCCTCGGCCAGGAAGACCAGGTCGACCTTCTCGTGGGGATCGCCGGCGATCCTGGCGCTGTAGATCCAGTCCCCCTGCGCCGGCCGCTCCCGGAGGATGTGGTAGTCCGACGGATCGATCATCTGGTTGAGGACGGGATGGAGGAGGTTGCGCTTGTCGCGCTGCTCGACGACGAGGAGGACCGGCCGCCTGGGCGCGGGGATCCGGAGGGATCGCTCGAAGACCCGGGCCGCGCCCGCCAGCGCCGGCGAGGTGGTCTTGTATTCGCCGAACATGGTGTCGAAGCCGCGGCAGAAGATGAGCCGGTTGGAGGCGGCGTCGTAGAGGCGGCAGACGTAGCGCCCGTAGTCGAAGGGCGGCAGGAGCGCGGTCTTGGGCTCGGGCCAGGCCCCCTCCTCGGAGATCCGGTGGAGGAGGACGCTCTCGTTCCTGGCGTCGCCCGTCTGGTAGAGATCGACGCGCCAGGCCTTGTCGGCGAAGAATTCATCGAAGGACGGCTGGGGTTCGGGGACCGCCGCCGGGGCGGCCGTCAGGAAAGCGAGCGCCAGGCCGACAAGGGCCAGGATCGGTTTCTTCATGGGAGATCCTCCGGTCTTCCCCAGGATTATAAGCCGGACGGCGGCGGCGGACAACCCGCCCCCGGCCGGGGGCAGGCCCGTCCCCGGGCCGGATGAGCCGCGACAGGCCCGCGGACTTGAGAGGGCGGCCGTTTTCCGCTATAATGCCGTCTGGACTGTTCGATATCGGTTCACCCGTAGGCCCCGGACGGCAATACCCCGAATATCCCGACAGGCGTAAATTCTAATTTTCGGAAGAAGTGAGCTGGTCATGACCACCGACATCGCCCGGATGCGCAACATCGGCATCAGCGCCCACATCGACTCCGGCAAGACGACGCTGACGGAGAGGATCCTCTTTTACTGCAAGAAGATCCACAAGATCCACGAGGTCAAGGGCAAGGACGGCGTCGGCGCGACCATGGATTCCATGGACCTGGAGCGGGAGCGCGGCATCACCATCGCCTCGGCCACGACCAATGTCGAGTGGGCCGACCACTCCGTCAACATCATCGACACGCCGGGCCACGTCGACTTCACCATCGAGGTCGAGCGGTCCCTCCGCGTCCTCGACTCGGCCGTCCTCGTCCTCTGCGCGGTCGGCGGGGTCCAGTCCCAGACCATCACCGTGGACCGCCAGCTCCGGCGCTACAACGTCCCCTTCATCGCCTTCGTCAACAAGGCCGACCGGGTCGGGGCCAATCCGGTCAAGGTCCGCGACCAGATCGCCGACAAGCTCAACCACCGCGCCGTCCTGATGCAGATGCCGATCGGCCTCGAGGGCGCCTTCCAGGGCCTGGTCGACCTGGTCACGATGAAGGCCCTCTATTTCGACGGCCCGGAGGGCGAGATCGTCCGGGTCGAGCCCATCCCCGGGGAGCTGGCCGCCGAGGCGGCCCGGCTGCGCGAGGACCTCCTCGACGCCGCCTCCCTCCATTCCGACGAGCTGACCGAGGCCTTGCTCGAGGGCCGGGCGACCGAGGAGCTCATCCGGGCGGCCGTGCGCAAGGGCGTCCTGGCCCGCAAGCTCGTCCCGGTCTTCATCGGCTCGGCCTACCGGAACAAGGGCATCCAGCCCCTCCTCGACGCCATCGTCCACTACCTGCCCAACCCGGCCGAGGTCGAGAACCGGGCCGTCGACCTGGACGAGGGCGGCGCCGAGCGCGTTCTCGGCTCCGACCCCGACGCGACGACCGTGGCCCTGGCCTTCAAGCTCGAGGACGGGGCCTACGGCCAGCTGACCTACATCCGCATCTACGAGGGCTCGCTCCGCAAGGGCGACGAGCTCGTCAACACCCGCTCGGGCCAGAAGATCAAGGTCGGCCGCCTGGTCCGCATGCACGCCGACACGATGGTCGAGATCACCACGGCCGGGCCGGGCGACATCGTCGCCCTCTTCGGCGTCGAGTGCGCCTCGGGCGACACGTTCTGCGGCCCCGGCCTGAACCTGGCCATGTCCGCGATCTACGTCCCCGAGCCGGTCATCTCGCTGGCCATCGAGCCGGTCGACAAGGCCGCCGCCGACCGGGTGGCCAAGGCCCTCAACCGCTTCACCAAGGAGGACCCGACCTTCAAGTGCCATGTGGACAAGGAAACAAACGAAACGATTATCGAGGGCATGGGCGAGCTTCATCTCGAAGTCTACCTGGAACGGATGAAGCGCGAATACTCGGCGGAGGTAACAGCGGGTAGCCCGCGCGTCGCCTACCGCGAGACGATCACCCAGCGCGCCGAGTTCAACTACACGCATAAGAAGCAGACGGGCGGCTCCGGCCAGT